>JBDTIO010000432.1:0-3338 GCA_039936375.1 Caldimonas sp.
GGATGTCTCCTTGAGCGAGGTAGCGAACGTTCAACGCTTTGCCGACGGCGCTGGCGTCGTTGAGGTCGCCACGGTAGGCCTGGACCGCGGCCGGAGACACCACCGAGCGACCGGCAACCGTCTGAGCCAGCCGTCTGGTCAATCCCTCGCTGAAGGCGTGCGCGAGCGCCACAGATTCGGCGGCGTCCGAAGGCTTGAAGGGCAGAACCGCGATCGAAAGCAGAGGGGGCCCTGCGACGGACGTCGACCGATGCGAGGAGGCCGCCAACATCGCCGCCGCACCGATCAGAACCAAACCAACGGGCGGTCCCCACCACCACCATCGCCATCGCCGCGTCAGGAGGCTCGCGGACGCAAGCAGCTGCGCAGGCGTGGAGGCGTGATCGGCTGCTCCTGGCACCTTCGGTACCACCCGAAAAACTCGCACCGGATCAGCGATGTTCTTCACTTGCTGCTCGCCGAGATCCTCGAAGCTCCCTGCAACCCGGTTGCGTACCGAGCCGTAGACGGCGTCGGATACGGTAATGCCACCCGGAAGGGCCAATCCTTCCAGCCGCGCCGCGATGTTTACGCCGTCACCGTAGACGCTGCCATCGGCCTTCTCGGTGATATCGCCCATGTGCACGCCGATGCGAAATCGCAAGCGGCGATCCGTCGGTACGCGCGCCGTGCTGACTTCGAGAGCTTCTTGCACTTGGAGTGCAGCGCTAACCGCGCTGGCAGCTGTGTCGAACACCGCGAGCACCGAATCGCCAGCCATGTCGATCACCCGGCCACGGTGGCTTCCGATCGCCGTGTGAAAGATGTGCCGCGCGGCATCAAGCGACGCAATGGTGGCAGATTCGTCTCGCGCCATGAGCCGCGAATAGCCAGCGGCGTCGGCCGCGAGAATAGCGGCGAGTCTTTGCCGAGATTCTGCAGCGGCGTCACTCAACATTGCCTCCCGGTTCGCCCGGGCATCCTAGTTGAACGGGATCGTCTTGGCGAATTGAGCAGACGGGAATGCGATCGGCCACCCGTGAGTGGCGCATGACTTCGACGCCTCACCTCGCCCAAATGTCGCTTAGCTTGCTGCTTTGAGCCAACGGCAACTGCATGGCCTCGGCGACAGCAAAACGGATGTCGGCTTTGAGGCGCCGAATCGAGCGCGATGGGTGTCGTCGATGGGTCGGAAGCGGGTCTTGGCTCACACGATGGCATTGCCTGAATCCTGCCGCTCGTGTTGCTCCAACGAATCCGAGTGGACGGTCGCGTACGTCAGCAGCTGCATTCCGCCGTGACGGGATCGTGTTCGGCTGCTGCCGGCGTGCGTGCGCACTGGCGTTCTTCCGACGGACATTATTTGTCGAGGGTAAATCGGCCCGACCGGTTCTGCTTGCTCCGACGGACTTTGAAAGACCCGCAACCGGCTCAGACTCGGCATCTCCCCGACGGACTTTATTTGTCTTGATCAGTCGCCGGTTCGCTCGACGGTACTTCCCGTGGCGAGCGGATGCGACGCCGCCGCGGATGTAAGCAGCGACGCTTCCGCGCAATCCCACCGTGCCGGGTGTCACATCCCGACACATTGGTCGCCGGGCGGCTCACGGCGGAGAGAAGGCGTCCCGACAATCGAGGCTGACGCGACTTGCGTCGCATGTCATCGATCGGTTGTCCTCATGTTTCGCTTTCGTTCCTTCCCTCGTTCTGCTGCCTGCGCGGTGCTCGGCCTCGCCTTGTGCGGTTCGGCCAGCGCCCTCGCCGTCGTCACCGGGTCCTTTTCTCGAAGCGGTCTCGGCGCGGAGTTCGTGACGCCTTACGACAGCTTCGCCATCGATGGAACGACGCAGACTCTCGCGACACCCTGGACGCCCGTCGACGTGGCGATCGGCGACTATTCTTTCGAGGTCGGCCCGAACTGCTCGGCCTGCACCCAGACGCCTTCCTTCGACGCGCTGCTCGACGTCAGCGTCGATGGCCAGACCCTGCAGCTCGACGTGCCCTTCGCCTGGAGCTCGAACGGCCCGACCGACTCACTGTCGTTCTCGTCTGCCGCTCCCTTGCTGTTCGACCTCGGAGCCGCAGGGTCGCTGCGCTTCGCGCTCGACGACATCGGCGTGCTGTCAAGCGACGTTGGCGTCGTCCGGGGCCAGCTCTACGCGAACCTCGCCGTGACACCGGTTCCCGAGCCCAGCTCTGCGGCGCTTCTCTTCGCCGGCCTGGGCGCCGTCGTGTTCGTCGTGCGGCGCAAGGGCAGGGCGAGGCGCTAGCACTCCGCGGGCGCGCGCCGCCGCCGACTAGCGCATGAAAGATCCGCCGTCGCGGACGATGGAGAGGTCGACGAAATCCAGGCCGGTATGGCTGGTCGGGCTGTAGTTCACTTCCATGCCGCCGATGTCGTACTTGTGCAGCGCATTGAGCGCCGCTAGGACTTTTTCCCGCGTCGGCTTCGGCCCCGCGCGCCGCAAACCTTCGACCAGCACCTTTGCGCCGGCGAACCCTTCCATCATGGCCGGCGACAGCTGGTTGATCTTTTTCGCCAAGGCCAGCTGAAACGCTTCGCGCACAAGCGCGGAAGACATCGAGAGCTCGTCGGGAAAGACTTGCGAAACGATCGTGCCGCGCGCATTGCTGCCCATCTGCTTGATGATGCCGAGCGATGCGTTGTTCGACAGCGTCACGATCTGAGCGTTGGAGCCGGCCGCACGAAACGCCTTGGCACCGTCCGCCAATGTCGAGCCGGAGCAGATGAACAGGATCGCTTGCGGATTCGCTTCCTTGAGCTTCGGTGCGATCTTGGTGAAGTCCGGCTTGAAGCGATCGAACTTTTCATCGAGCACGGGCTTCTGATTGGCGTCGGCAAAGCCTCGCGTCGCGCCGATGTAAGCGTCGCTTCCGAATGAATCGTCGGCGCGCACGACAGCGATGCGACGGACCCCCACTTGCGCCAGGTGTTGAACGACGCGCTCGGCCTCACGCTGGTAACTCGAGCGCACGTTGAAAACGTACGGGTTGACCGGTTGATGAAAGACCATGGCTCCGGTGGACGGAGCGACGAGCGGAAGCTTGAACTCGGCGAGTACGGGAAGAATCGCCTGAGTGTTCGGAGTGCCTCGACTCAGGAACAAGGCGACCACTCCCTTTTCGGCAAGCGCTCTCGCGTTCTGGGCCGACAGCTTAGGACTGAACTTGTCGTCGACCGAGAGCAGCTCGATCTGTTGACCGTAGAGGCCGCCTCGGGCATTGACGGAATCGATGTAGAGCTTCGCGCCGTCGGTCGCTTCCTTGACCCCGTCGGCGACCGGGCCCGTGAACCCGGCAGTCTGACCGACGAGGATTTGCGCATCGACGGTCGTCGC
>JBDTIO010000433.1:0-3889 GCA_039936375.1 Caldimonas sp.
GAAAACGCCAGCAGTTGGGTAATGTCCATGGATCTTCCGAGAATGGCGCCGGCTCACGGCGGCAAGTTCCAAGCGCCCCGAGACGCGACGGTAACGCAATGATCGCAGACAACCTCGCCCGCGTGAACGAGCGCATTGCAAGCGCTTGTGCACGCGCCGGCCGCCCCGTGCAAAGCGTCACGCTGCTCGTCGTGAGCAAGACCCACGCCGCCGCCGCCGTGCGCGAGGCCTTCGACGCCGGGGCGCGCCACTTCGGCGAGAACTATGTGCAAGAAGGCCTGGAGAAGATCGAACGGCTGGGCGAATTGCGCAGCGGCGTCGAGTGGCACCTGATCGGGCCGCTGCAAAGCAACAAGACGCGGGTCGTGGCCGAACGATTCGACTGGGTGCATTCGGTCGATCGCGTCCGCACCGCGGAGCGGCTGAGCGCGCAGCGGCCCCCCGAGCTGCTGCCGCTATCGGTCTGCCTGCAGGTCAACATCAGCGGCGAGGCGAGCAAGGCCGGCCTCGATCCCGCCGCCGTGCCCGCCGCCGCAAACGCCATCGCCGCGCTACCCGGCCTGGCGTTGCGCGGACTCATGGCGATCCCCGAGCCGGCCGCAGATCTCGAGGCGCAGCGCCGGCCGCATCGGGCCTTGCGCCTGCTCCTCGAAAGCTTGCGCACGGGCGGCCTCGCGCTCGATACCTTGTCGATGGGCATGAGCGACGACCTCGAAGCGGCGATCGCCGAGGGCGCCACCATCGTGCGCGTCGGCAGGGCCATCTTCGGCGAGCGGCCGGGCTGACGAGATCCTCACATCGATGCGCCGTGCGAGCTTCAGGCGCTCAACGCGTGATGTCGCTTGTGCCAGTCTTCGAGCGACTCCTCGGGCCATTGCGAACAATGAACGTGGCCTTTGCCCCCGGGCACGTCGACCCATGCTGGCGAGTAGGCGAGGGCGGCCTCGACCACCTCCTTCGGCTTCGGCAAGGGCGTGTCGATCGCCGAAGCGTGCGGATGGACAAGCTCCGGCCAGCGCGGGTCGAACAGCCACAACGCGCTGCCGCATTCGCGACAGAAGCGGCGCTCGGCCTTCGAGCGCTTCGTTCGCTGGCCCGGCTGGCGAATGAGCGCGTGGTAGCGCCCGAGGTGCTGCTCGCCGCGCACCTTCAGCGTCGACGCCCGGGCGCCGAGATTGATGCCGTAGCCGCCGCTGCCCGCGGTCTTGCGACAGACGGAACAGTGGCAGTGCATGAAGGGCACCGGGCTTTGCGCCTCGACGCTGAAGCGGACGGCACCGCAATGGCAGGAACCTTTCAGGTGCATGGTCGTGGTCTCCGAGCGGGAAGAAGGACCATTCCCCGGCAACCGGAATGCCGGGTCGGGCACGGCGTCGCCTCGCGCGCCTCGCCGCGGAATGCTTGCGTACACTGATCCGATGCGGACGATCGCGTTCATCGGCGGCGGCAACATGGCGAAGGCGCTGCTCGGCGGCCTCGTCGCGGCGGGCCAGCCGCGCCGGTCGGTGCTCGTGGTCGAGCCGGACGAAGCGCAACGGCGGCTGCTCGTCGAGCGCTTCGATGTCACCGCGCTCGCCGCCGCCGAAGCTTCGCTCGCCGCCGCCGAGATCGTCATCTGGGCGGTCAAGCCGCAAGCCTTTCCCGCAGCGTCGGCACCGTGCAAGCGGTATTTAGGCAGCGCCCTGCACCTGAGCGTCATGGCCGGGATCCGCAGCGATGCAATCGTCGCCGCAACCGGCGCGAATCGTGTCGTGCGGGCGATGCCAAATACGCCGGCGCTTATCGGTCAGGGCATCGCCGGCGTGTTTGCGCGGGCCGCGGTGACGGCCGATGACCGCGCCCGGGTGGAAAGTCTCTTGAAGCCGACCGGCGAACTCGTCTGGGTCGATCGCGAGGAAGCGCTCGATGCCGTCACGGCGCTGTCGGGATCTGGCCCGGCCTATGTCTTCTTTCTTGTCGAAGCCATGCTCGCGGCGGCCGGATCGATGGGCCTGCCTGAGGCTGATGCGAAACGGCTCGCGCTGCAAACCGTGGCCGGCGCCACGGCGCTTCTGGCGCACTCCAGCGAGCCGCCGGGCACGCTGCGCCGCCAGGTCACTTCCCCCGGCGGCACCACACACGCGGCAATGACGCTGCTCGACGAGCGCGGCGTGAAGGCTGCCTTCATCGACGCGATCCTCGCGGCGCGCGATCGGGCGCGCGAGCTGGGCGATGAATTCGATGTCTCAACCTGAAGCGGCCGGCGTTGCCTCGCTTGCGCTGCAGCGCAAGGTGACGAGCTCGCCCGGCGAGGGCTAGAGTTCCGGGCTGGCCGAACCGGGCCGGCTCTTCTTTCGGGTGATCCATGAGCTACCTCTCCTATCTCACGCCGACGGCCACCAGCCCCTGGCACACCTATCTTTCTCAGGTCGATCGCGTCCTGCCCTATCTGGGGCCCCTGGCGCGCTGGTCGGAAACGCTCAAGCGCCCGAAGCGCGCCCTCATCGTCGACGTGCCGATCGAGATGGACGATGGCAGCGTCGCCCATTTCGAAGGCTTTCGGGTGCAGCACAACCTGTCGCGCGGCCCCGGCAAAGGGGGCGTGCGCTATCACCCCGACGTGACTCTCGAGGAAGTGATGGCGCTTTCGGCCTGGATGACCGTCAAGTGCGCGGCCGTGAACCTGCCGTATGGCGGCGCCAAGGGTGGCATTCGCGTCGACCCGAAGTTGCTCTCGCTGAAGGAGCTCGAGCGCATGACGCGCCGCTACACGAGCGAGATCGGCATCATCATCGGCCCGCAGCGCGACATCCCTGCGCCCGACGTGAACACCAATGGCCAGATCATGGCCTGGATGATGGACACGTACTCGATGAACACCGGCACCACGGCGACCGGCGTCGTCACCGGCAAGCCGATCCATCTCGGCGGCTCGCTCGGCCGCGTCAAGGCGACCGGCCGCGGCGTCTTCGTGACCGGCCGCGAGGCGGCACGGCGCATCGGCCTGCCCCTCGACGGCGCGCGCGTCGCGGTGCAGGGCATGGGCAACGTCGGCGCGTCGGCGGCCGAGTTGTTCGTGCAGGCCGGCGCCAAGCTCGTCGCCATGCAGGATCACACCGGCACGCTCGTCAACGCGGCCGGCTTCGACATGGCGACGACGATGGGCGCGATCAGCCACGAGGCCGGCATCGCCAACGTGACCGGCGGCGAGCGCATCGACAACGAGGCGTTCTGGGACGTCGACTGCGACATCCTCATTCCGGCCGCCCTCGAAGGTCAGATAACGCCGGCCCGGGCGCAGCGCATCAAGGCCAAGCTCGTCCTCGAAGGCGCCAACGGCCCGACCCTGCCCGAAGCCGATGACGTGCTTGGCGAGCGCGGCGTGCTGGTCGTGCCCGACGTCATCTGCAACGCCGGCGGCGTGACGGTGAGCTACTTCGAATGGGTGCAGGACTTTTCGTCGTTCTTCTGGAGCGAAGACGAGATCAACGTCCGGCTCGACAAGATCATGGTCGACGCCTTGAAGAAGATCTGGGACACCGCCGACCGGCACAAGATCAGCCTGCGGACGGCGACCTTCGCGGTGGCCTGCGAGCGCATCCTGATCGCGCGCGAGGAGCGCGGCCTCTATCCCTGACCGAACGTCGGCCCGCGCGCGCTGCTCGGCCGCGTGCGGAATTCGCAAGCGACGTGAGCCTCGTTCCAGTGGCGTGCTTTCCGGCACGAATGTTCGCCGACGCGATCACTTCCGTCTGAGCAGAATTGCGCCTTCGTCGACACGGAGTTTCGTGTCGTGACGGCCAAGGGCTCGACGCTCTTCGGTCGGCAAGAGAAGGGCCGAGGCCGAGCTGAAGCCCATGCATCGCTCGCCGACCTTCTCTTTCATCTCGTCATCAGAGCAGTAAAAAAA
>JBDTIO010000434.1:0-13420 GCA_039936375.1 Caldimonas sp.
TGCTCGCGCAGCATCATGAGCACGACGCGTTGAACGAGCTCTATCGCGCCGCCGATGTCTGCCTCGTGACGAGCCTGCACGACGGCATGAACCTGGTCTGCAAGGAATTCGTCGCTGCTCGCGACGACGAGCAGGGCGTCCTCATCCTGAGCCGCTTCGCTGGCGCCGCGCGCGAGCTGACCGAGGCGCTGATCGTCAACCCATACCATGTCGAGGAGTGCGCGGACGCGCTGCACCAGGCGCTCACCATGCCGTCGGCCGAGCAGCGCGAGCGCATGGCGAGCCTGCGCATGACGGTGCGCGAGTACAACGTCTACCGCTGGGCCGGGAGAATGCTCGCCGACGCCGGGCGACTCCGGCAGCGGCAGCGGATCGAGGCACGGGTGCTGCGGCACAGTACGCAATGACGCAAAACGGTACCGATCCGCCTGGCAATGCGACGTCGCAGCGGCGCGGCGCCGCGCGTGCCATCGATGGACGCGCCGGGGCCGCTCCCTGGCGGGTGGCGGCCTACGCAGTCTTCGCGCTCGTGCTCCTGGCCGTGCTCTGGGCCGGCGGGCGGCTGTGGTTGCCGCGCTGGACGCCGTTTCCCCCGGCACCTGTCGAGATACCACCGCCTGAGGTCGCCCGTGCGCCGGTGCCGGCGCCTTCCGAGCCTGCCATCAGGTATCCCGTCGAGGTGACCGCGGCGGCAGAGGCCGCGTCGGCTCCGCTCGACGCAAGCCGCGAGCTGTTCGGTGTCTTCGGTCGCAGGACGGTCAATTCGATCCTCCGGGTCGACGACTTTTCGCACCGGTTCGTCGCCACGGTCGACAACCTGGGCCGTTCGAAGGCGCCGGCTCGGCTGTGGCCGATCAAGCCCACGGCCGGCAGGTTAAAGGTGGAAAAGCACGGAGACCGCACGATCATCAGCCCGACCAACGCGCGACGATATCGGCCACTTGTCCGGGCCGCGGAATCGGTCGACTTGCCTAAGGCGGTTGCGGCCTACGCGCGTCTGTATCCGCAATTCCAGGCCGCCTACGAGCAATTGGGTTTCCCCAAATCCTATTTCAACGATCGCCTGGTCGAGGTCGTCGACCTCCTGCTCGCAACGCCGGACGCACCGGGCCCGCTCGCCGTGCACCGGCGTCGAATTGACGATCCGACCCAGACCGCGGGTCTCTACGAATTCGACGATCCGGACCTGGAGTCGCTGGCGTCGGGCCAGAAATTCCTGTTGCGCATGGGACCGGAGAACGAGCATCGCCTGAAGGCACGACTGGCCGAGCTCCGCCGGCTCCTGGCCGCGGGGCCCACTGGGCGCTGAAGCGTGACGTGCGGCGCGGACTCGGCGCAGGCCCGGACGTCAGGGCGGGTTGGTCATGGCCAGCATCCGCTCCAGCACCGGCACGAGCTCGGCGTCGCTGTCGAGGAAGTACATCGCCCGCGAGAGAGGGTCGTCGCGGCCGATGCGTATCGTCAGCCACGGTGGCTCGGCGCGCATGAAGACGGACTCGTCGTTGACATCGTCGCCCGCGAACACCGCCGCCTTGGCCTTCGAGCGCTGCACCAGGGCGGCCAGCGCATCGCCCTTGTCGGGCAGGCCGGCAGCCAGCACGTTGACGACGCACTTTCCACCGAAGCGCGTGAGCGATGCCTCCAGGCCCTGCAGCAGCGCCTCGATGCAAAGCAGTGCCGTGCCGGCGTCAGGTGCCAGGCGGTAGTGGAGCGCAAGCGAGAGCTGCTTGTCCTCGACCACCACGCCGGCGTTCGAGAGAGCCCGCGCGCCGGACGCAATGCGCCGACGCAAGGCATCGAGGGCTCGGCCGGCTGCCGGTGCGACGCCATTCGCCGGATCCTCCGCGCCATGGTTGCCGATCACGTGGTGCGGCTCGAACCCCAGGCGGGGCCGTACGTCGGCCACGCTTCGACCGGTGATGATGGCGATGGGAAGCCGGCGCGCCAAGGCGGCGAGGCCGCGCGACACCGCCGCGGGCACCTTGGCTTCGTCGGGGCGCGCGACGATGGGAGCAAGCGTCCCGTCGAAATCGAATCCGAGCAAGGGCCGCAGGCGCATGACCGCCACCAGGGCGCGCTCACCGTCGGGCGTGAAGAGGTGCTTCATCTGCATCGGTTCTTGTCGTCGTCGCGAACCATAGCCCAACCCCGATGCGGAGCGGCGACGATCCGTCAGCTCCGACCTCCAGTGCGGCCTCGTTTAATGCCATGACCGCGTTTACCGCCAGCCTCGACGTCGCCTTGATCGGCAATTGCGCCATCAGCGCCCTGGTCGACCGGCACGGCGCCATCGTCTGGTGTTGCATGCCACGCTTCGACGGCGACCCGATCTTCCATTCGTTGCTGAACAGTCAAGGGGGGTTGGCGCGCGACGCCGCGTTCGGCGTCGAGCTCGAGGGCTACGCCCGATCCGAGCAGGCGTACGACCCGGGAACCGCGGTGCTGCGCACGCGACTGTTCGACGCCGCCGGAGAGGGCATCGAGATCGTCGATTTCTGCCCTCGCTTCCAGAACCGCGACCGAACGTTCCGGCCGGCGCAGATCGTGCGCCGGGTCCGGCCTCTGGTCGGCCATCCGCGGGTCCGCTTCACCCTGCGGCCGCGCGGCGAGTGGGGCACGGCCACTCCCGAGATCACGCGCGGCAGCAATCACCTGCGCTTCATCCTGCCTGCCGGCGTGCTGCGTCTGAACACCAACGCGCCGCTCACCTATGTTCTCGACAGCACCTGGTTCTCGCTGCAGGTCCCGGTCAGCCTGATGCTCGGGCCGGACGAGACGCTCTCCTCGGGAATCGAGGAGACGGCGCGCGAGTTCGAGGAGCAGACCGCCCTCTACTGGCGGCGCTGGACGAGGCGCCTGGGCTTGCCGCTCGAATGGCAGGACGCGGTGATCCGGTCCGCGATCACGCTCAAGATGTGCCAGTTCGAGGAGACCGGCGCGATCGTCGCGGCCATGACGACCAGCATTCCCGAAGCGCCGAACACGGGGCGCAACTGGGACTACCGCTTCTGCTGGCTGCGCGATGCGTTCTTCGTCGTGCGGGCCTTGAACAGCCTCTCCGAAGTCGGCACGATGGAGGACTACCTGCGCTGGCTCAACGACGTCGTTCGCGGCGCCGCCCGGGGCCATGTGCAGCCGCTCTACGGCATCGGCCTCGAGAAGACGCTTGTCGAGCACACGGTGCCCGGCCTGTCCGGCTATCGCGGTATGGGTCCGGTGCGCGTCGGCAACCAGGCGTTCGAGCACGTCCAGCACGACGTCTACGGCAACGTCGTGCTCGGCGCATCGCAGGCTTTCTTCGATCGCCGCCTCTTTCGTCGCGCCGACCTGCGCGACTTCGGCGAGCTCGAGGGCATGGGCGAGCAGGCCTGGCGCTACCACGACCAGCCTGACGCCGGGATGTGGGAGCTGCGCACCCGCGCGCGCGTGCACACGTCGTCGTCGCTGATGTGCTGGGCCGCGTGCGACCGCCTGGCGAAGATCGCCGTGGTCGTCGGCGAGAGCGGCCGCGGACAGACATGGCGTACCCGTGCCAACAAGATCCGCGCCAAGATCCTGGAGCAGTCGTGGAGCGAGCAACGGCAGTCTTTCGTCGACAGCTTCGGCGGCAAGGATCTCGACGCGAGCGTGCTCCTGATGGCCGAGGTCGGCTTCATCGATCCGCGCGACCCGCGTTTCGTAAAAACCGTGGAAGCGCTCGAGACGACGCTCTGCGACGGACCGTTCATGCGCCGCTACGAGGCACCTGACGATTTCGGCAAGCCCGAGAGCGCATTCAATGTCTGCTCCTTCTGGCGCATCGACGCTCTCGCAAGGATCGGCCGTGCCGAGCAGGCGCGCGAGATCTTCGAGGCGATGCTCGCGTGCCGGAACCACGTCGGCCTGCTGTCCGAGGACCTGCACGTGGCGAGCGGCGAGCTCTGGGGAAATTTCCCGCAGACGTATTCGATGGTCGGCGTGATCAACGGTGCCGTGCGCCTGTCCAGCCCCTGGGACACGATGGTGTAGAGGGTGACGCAGGGCAAGCCGATCGGAGCACCCTATCCCCGGCTGGTGGGCGACGTCGGGGCACCGAAGCCGTCGCCGGCGGGATCGTCGCCCGGCTCGGAACTCGATCGTCCGTTCGTCCTTTCATGAGCGCTTCGAAGCCAAGGGCCGATTCCAGGCCCATCTGGCCGGATTCCCACGTTGCTGATTCTCGATTCCACCGGTCTGGCCCTGAGGGGCGCGAACGCCGCCCCTGGACGCCCATCTCGCTTGACGGAGCGCGAACTCGCCGTCTTGCCCTTGTCGCCGGGTTGCGCGCTTCGACACCGCGAATCGGCAGTCCGTCGCAGCATGGCGTCTGATCGGCGCCGAGCATGCATACACTCGCGGCCATGCAAATTTCACGCGAATCACCCGTGTCGGCTCACAAGGTCAGGCGCGGGGTCTGGTTCGGCGGCGCAGTGGTGGCACTCATCGTCGCGGCGCTGGCTTTCGCTTTCCTCGCGAAGGCGGGTATCGGCGCGCCGCCGGCCGATGGAAAATCCGCCGCCGTGCCGCTCGAGTTCATCCCGGCAGAGGTGTCTCGCCCGGTGCTCGCAGCCATGCCGCTGGTCATCGAATTTTCCGGCCCGCTGGTTGCGCCGCGCACCGCGATGGTCCGGGCCAAGGCCTCCGGCACGCTGCTCGCGCTCGACGTCGCCGAGGGCAGCCGGGTGCGCGCCGGGCAGCTGATCGGCCAGATCGATCTGACCGACCTACAGACCAAGGTCAGCGACCGCGCCGCGCTGGTCGAGTCGGCGCAGGCGAGCCTCACGGAAGCCGAGCGCCAGCACACCGCCAACGTCGGCCTGGCGGCCCAGAACTTCATTTCGTCGACGGCCCTGCAATCCTCGCAGGCCAAGCTCGACGCTGCCCGCGCCCAGCTCAAGTCGGCCGAGGCGCAGCTGGCCGTCTCGCGCATCGGCGTCAAGGAGGCGAAGCTGGCAACGCCGATCTCCGGCATCGTCGGCAAGCGCTACGTCGTTCCGGGCGAGAAGGTGAGCGCCGAGCAGCAGATCGTCAACGTCGTCGACCTATCGACGCTCGAGCTGGCCGGCTCGGTCGGTACCCACGAGGTTTCGCTGCTCAGTCCCGGTCTCGCGGTGCAGGTGCGGGTCGAAGGCGAGACCACGCCGGTGACCGGGCGCATCGATCGCATCGCGCCGGCTGCCGAGGCGGGCACGCGGGCCATCGGCGTCGTCGTCGTGCTCGAGAACAAGGCAGAGCGGTTTCGCGCCGGCCAGTATGCCGAGGCACGCGTCGTGCTGGCCGACCAGGCCACTCGTCTGACGGTTCCGCTGGCCGCGGTCGGCCAGGCCTCGGGCCAGGACTACGTCTGGACGATCGAGAAGGGCGCACTGGTTCGCCGCATCGTCATCACCGGACGCAAGGATGCGGCCTCGGGCCGGGTCGAGGTCACCAAGGGGCTCGACGGCCAGGCGCAGATCCTGGCCGAGCGCTTCGACAATTTGAGGGAAGGTACAAAAGCTCGGGTCGTCGAGCAGCGCAGCGGCGTGGCCGCGCCGCCTGCTGGATCTCCCCTCGCGTCGTCAAGCGCCGCGACGCCGGCCTGAGCCGAAGCGCATGTGGTTCACCCGAGTCTCGATCAACAACCCGGTTTTCGCGACCATGGTGATGGCCGCGCTCTGCGTTCTCGGCCTGTTCTCGTACAGCCAGTTGCGCGTCGAGCGGTTGCCCGACATCACGCCGCC
This sequence comes from Caldimonas sp., assembly GCA_039936375.1. Classification (GTDB taxonomy): domain Bacteria; phylum Pseudomonadota; class Gammaproteobacteria; order Burkholderiales; family Burkholderiaceae_C; genus Schlegelella_A. Next base: position 5,739 of record JBDTIO010000434.1, read on the forward strand.
GCTCGTCTTCGTCAGCGTCGCCTATCCGGGTGCCTCGCCCGACGCGACTGAAAGCGAGCTGACGCGGCCGATCGAGCTGGCCCTGAACGGCATCGCCGGGGTCAAGATGATCCGCTCGAACAGCCTCGAGGGACGCAGCGAGACTGCGGTGGAATTCCTGGTCGACGCCGACATGAATCGAGCGGTGCAGGACGTGCGCGACAAGATCGCCTCGGTGCAACCGAACTTCCCACGCGACGCCAAGCAGCCTTTCGTCTCGCGCTTCGACGGCGACAACGCGCAGCCGACCGTTTTTCTTTCCCTTCTCGGGCCCGATCGCAGCGCGCGAGAGCTGTCGTTGCTGGCCGATCAGGTCGTTCGCAAGCGGCTCGAACGGGCCACCGGCGTGGCTCGCGTCGACGTCGGCGGTCTGACCGTGCGCCAGGTTCGCATCGACCTCGATCCGCAGCGCTTGCGCGCCTACCAGCTGACCCCGGCCGATGTCTCGGCGGCATTGGTTCGGGCCAACGCCGACATGCCAGTGGGCTTGCTTTCCGGTGTGAAGGAAGACGCGATCGTCCGGGTCGAGGGCCGCGTGCACGACGCCAAGGCCTTTGCCGACATCGTCGTCGCCAGCCGCGACGGCATGGTCGTTCGCATGGCCGACCTGGGCACCCTGGTCGAGCGCGAGCGCGAGCCGGAATCGATTTCGCGCGTTGACGGCATTCCGGCAATCTCGTTCCAGGTCTTCAAGCAGCAGGACGCCAACATCGTCGACACCGGGCAGGCGATCAAGAACGCTGCTGCGGAGCTGCGCCAGAGCATGCCGCCGGGCGTCGAGTTGCGCCTCGTCTACGCCGACAGCGACTGGGTGGCGCGCTCGCTCGACGGTGTCAAGCACACCTTGATCGAAGGCGCGCTGCTGACCATCGCGATCGTCTTCCTCTTCCTGCACAGCTGGCGCAGCACCATCATCACCGGGTTGACCTTGCCGATCGCGGTGATCTCGTCGTTCATTGCCGTGTACCTGTTCGGCTTCACGCTCAACTTCATGACGATGATGGCGCTGAGCCTGTGCATCGGCCTGCTCATCGACGACGCGATCGTGGTGCGCGAGAACATCGTGCGCCATGTGCACATGGGCAAGAGCCATCGCGCGGCGGCGCTGGAAGGCACCGACGAGATCGGCCTCGCCGTCATGGCGACGACGTTCGCGATCTGCGCCGTGTTCGTGCCGGTCGCGTTCATGAAGGGGATCATCGGCAAATTCTTTTTCCCGTTCGGCGTTACCGTGGCCGTCGCCGTGCTGGTATCGCTGTTCGTCAGCTTCACGCTCGATCCGATGCTCTCGAGCGTGTGGCGCGACCCGCCCTCGAACCGGCTGCTGAAGGTACCGGGCCTCGGCCATCTCATGCGCTGGACCGACCGCGGCCTCGACGTGTTGCATCGGGTCTACGAGCGGGCGATCCACTGGATCTTCTCCGGCAGTCGCTACCGGGTGCTGGTGCCGCCGCTGCCGGCTTGGGGACGTTCCTTTGCCGCCGACGGTCAGCGCGACAAGACCGTCCCGCGACGCTGGCGCTTCGCGACGATCACGCCGCGTGGCCTGGTGATGCTCGCCGGCATCGCCAGCTTCGTCGGTGCCGTTCTTCTCTCGACGCTCGTCGGCACCGAGTTCATCCCGGACAGCGATAACAGCTATATCCAGATGAGCATCACGCTGCCGGTTGGCACCAGCCTGCAGCGTGGCAGCGACAAGCTGCTCCAGGTCGAGCAGATCCTCAAGAGCTTCCCGGAGGTGCGCATGTCGTCGACGACGATCGGCGACACCGGCAATGGCAGCCGGAACTCGGCGACGCTCGGCATCCAGCTCGTCAAGCCGCGCGAGCGCACGCGATCGCAAAAGCAAGTCGAAGAAGCATTGCGCACCGCCTTGAAGCCGATTCCCGGCATCGATGTGACGCTCGGCAATCAGCCGATCTACGTCGCCCTGCTCTGGCCCGACCCGGCGGTGCTCGAGACGGAGGTCCTGCGTCTGCGCGATAAGGTCGCCAAGGTGCCGGGCATCGCCGATCTCACCACCTCGGTGTTGCCCGGTCTGCCAGCCTACGCCGTCCGGCTCAAGCCGGATGCGGTGCGCGAGCTGGGCCTGACGGCGACCCAGCTCGCCTCGAGCCTGCGCAGCTTCGTCAACGGCGACGTCGCGACGTACTGGACTTCGCCTGACGGCGAGCAGGTCGACGTCGAGATCCGCCTGCCGCAAACTTCGCGCGAAAACATCGCCCAGCTCGACAGCCTGCCGGTGGCGTATGCCAAGGACGGCACGCCGATCGAGCTGTCGCGGGTGGCCGATATCGTGCCGGTCGTCAACCCGCTGGTCATCAAGCGTCAGGATCTGCAGCGTCGCCAGGCCATCTACGCCGGGACGCAGGGGCGGCCGAGCGGCGACGTCGGTGCCGATGTGCAGAAGATCGTCAAGGAAACGCAGCTGCCGCCCGGCTATCGCTTCGACGTCGGCGGCCAGACCAAGGACCAGCAGGAAGCCTTCCAGGGCGTGCTGTTAGCGCTCGGCGCGGCCGTCATCTTCATCTACATCGTGCTGGCCTCTCAGTTCGGCAGCTTCCTGCAGCCGCTGGCCATCATGGCCTCCCTGCCGCTGGCGCTGATCGGCGTGATGCTGGCCCTGCTCGTCACGCGCTCGACTCTCAATCTCTTCTCGATGATCGGGCTCGTGATGCTGATGGGTCTCGTCACCAAGAACGCCATCCTGCTCGTCGACTTCGCCAACCATGGCCGGCGCGCCGGCTTGTCGGTACCCGAAGCGCTGCTGCAGGCCGGCCTGGTTCGGATGCGCCCCATCATCATGACCACGACGGCGATGATCTTCGGCATGCTGCCGCTGGCGCTGGCGCTCAACGAAGGCGGCGAAATTCAGGCGCCGATGGGGCGGGCGATCATCGGCGGCGTCATCACGTCGACCTTGCTGACGCTGGTGGTGGTGCCGGTGCTCTACTCGTATCTCGTTCGCGAGCGCAAGCCGGTTGCCCGCGCGCTCCCCGAAGCCGCCGGGCCGACCGCCGGCGGCAGCGTCGGCGACTTCATGCCCGCTGCCAAAGACTAGCGGCCGCCAACGCCGCGCGAAGGCTTGCGCCGTTCAGCGCTCGTAGTCCGACAGCGGCGGGCAAGAGCAGGACAGATTGCGGTCGCCCCAGACGTTGTCGACGCGGCCGACCGGCGACCAGTACTTGCCCTGCCGAATCGCCTTCAGCGGATAGGCGGCTTCCTCGCGCGAGTAGGCGTGCGCCCAATCGACGGCCAGCAAAGCCTCGGCCGTGTGCGGTGCGCCTTTCAACGGGTTGTCGTCGCTCGGCCACGCCCCGCTCTCGACCTTGGCGATCTCGCCGCGGATCGAGATCATGGCGTCGCAGAAGCGGTCGAGCTCGAGCAGCGATTCGCTTTCGGTGGGCTCGACCATCAGCGTGCCGGGGACCGGAAAGCTCAGCGTCGGTGCATGAAAGCCGTAGTCGATCAGCCGCTTGGCAACGTCTTCGGCGCTAATGCCGTTCGCGCCACCCGTCGATTCCTTCAGCGGACGCAGATCGAGGATGCATTCGTGCGCCACGCCGCCGCCCTTGAGGCCGGCGACGTTGCCGCTGAAGTGCAGCTCGTAGTGATCGGCAAGCCGCGCCGCAATGTAGTTGGCCGAGAGAATGGCGGTCTCGGTCGCGCTGCGCAAGCCGTTCGCGCCCATCATGCGCATGTACATCCAGCTGATCGGCAACACCGCCGCATTGCCGAGCGGCGCCGCCGACACGGCGCCGACGCTGTGCCCGTCCTGGCCACCGGCACGATGACCGGGCAGGTAGGGCACCAAGTCGGCGACGACACACACCGGCCCGACGCCGGGCCCGCCGCCGCCGTGTGGAATGCAGAAGGTCTTGTGCAGGTTGAGGTGGCTGACGTCGCCGCCGAACTCGCCCGGCGCCGCGACGCCGACCAGCGCATTCATGTTGGCGCCGTCGACGTAGACGCGGCCGCCGTGGGCGTGGACGATGGCACAGAGCTCTTTCACCCGCCGCTCGAAAACGCCGTAGGTCGACGGATAGGTGATCATCACCGCGGCGAGCCGGTCGCGATGCTGAACGCATCGGGCTTCGAGGTCGGCGAGGTCGACGTTTCCTTCGGCGTCGCATTTCGTGACGACGACCTGCATGCCGGCCATCTGGGCGCTGGCCGGGTTGGTGCCGTGCGCCGATTCGGGAATGAGGCAGACGGTTCGCTGCGATTCGCCGCGCGAGGCGTGCCAGGCGCGAATGGCCAGCAGGCCGGCATATTCTCCCTGCGAGCCGGCGTTCGGCTGCAGGCTGACGCCGGCATAGCCGGTCGCTTCGCAGAGCCACGCTTCTAGCTGCTGGCGCAGCAGTTCGTAGCCGGCGCGCTGCACGGCTGGCGCGAACGGATGGATGTTCGCGAATTCGAGCCAGGTGACGGGAATCATCTCGCTGGTCGCGTTCAGCTTCATCGTGCACGAGCCGAGCGGAATCATCGAGCGGTCGAGTGCGAGATCCTTGTCGGCGAGCTGGCGCAGGTAGCGCAGCATCGACGTCTCGGAGCGATGGCGATCGAAAGTCGGGTGCAGCAGGAAGGCGCTCGTGCGTTGCAGGCCTTCAGGGATCAACGACGTGACGCCTTTTTCCGCGCGCGTCCAAGCGTCGTTCGGGGTGGCGGCGAACCCCGCTCCGGCGAAAGAAGCCCAGAGCGACTCGACGTCGGCTCGCGTCGTCGTCTCGTCGAGGCTGATGCCGACACTAGTGGGCGAGGCGCGACGCAGGTTCAGGCCGAGCCGCAGCGCCGCTTCCATGACGGCGTCGGTTCGGTCGCCGGTGGCGAGCTCGATCGTGTCGAAGGCGTGCTCGTTGCACCGCGGTGCGCCCATCGACTCGAGACCGGTCGCGAGGACCGCCGCGTAGCTCGCGACCCGGCGCGCGATCCGCGTCAACCCCTCGGGCCCGTGATAAACCGCGTACATGCTGGCGACGACGGCCGGCAGCACCTGCGCCGTGCAGATGTTGCTCGTCGCCTTCTCGCGGCGGATGTGCTGCTCGCGCGTCTGCAACGCGAGACGGTAGGCCGGGCGGCCATGCGCATCGACGCTGACGCCGACGAGCCGGCCAGGCATCGAGCGCTTGAATGCGTCGCGGGTCGCGAGGTACGCGGCATGCGGACCGCCATTGCCCATCGGCACGCCGAAGCGCTGCGTGTTACCGACGCAGATGTCGGCACCCAGCTCGCCGGGCGGAACGAGCAGCGTGAGCGCGAGCAGGTCGGCGGCAACGATGACGACACCACCGCGTGCGTGCACGGCCTCGACGATCGGCTTGAGGTCGCAGATCGCACCGTTCACGCCGGGGTATTGCAGCAGCACGGCAAAGGCGTCGAAATCGCCGACCGACGCGGCCGGGCCGGTCGCAACGGTGATGCCGAGCGGCGCAGCGCGCGTCTGCACGACTTCGAGCGTCTGCGGCAGCACGTCATCGGCGGCGAAGAAGGTCATGGCGCGCGGCGACTTTGCCGAGCCAGCGCGTAGGGCCAGCGTCATCGCTTCGGCGGCGGCGGTGGCCTCGTCGAGCATCGAAGAGCCGGCGATCGCCATGCCGGTGAGGTCGCAGACCATCGTCTGGAAGTTGACGAGCGCCTCGAGCCGCCCTTGCGAGATCTCGGCCTGGTAGGGCGTGTACGCGGTGTACCAGGCCGGACTTTCGAGCACGTTGCGGAGAATGACGCCCGGCGTATGGGTGCCGTGGTAGCCCTGACCGATGAAGCTCTTCAGGACGCGGTTCTTCGCGGCGATGCCGCGCAGCTCGGCGAGTGCTTCGGCTTCGCTTGTCACCGCCGGCAGGCGCATCGGCGCCGTGCGCGCGATCGACGCCGGAACGATCGCATCGACCAGCGCGCGCCGCGAGGGGGCACCGATGATCGAGAGCATCGACTGCTCAGCCGCGGCGTCGATGCCGATGTGGCGGGCAACGAACTCGGAAGCGTTCTCGAGCTCGGCGAGCGGCTTGCTGGCAGACATCAGCATCACGATTCCTCGGCCGGTCAGGCGTTCTTGACGAGCTCGTCGTAGGCCGCCTGGTCGAGCAGGTCGCTTGTGTCGGACGGATCGGCGAGCTTGATCCTGAAGAACCAGCCGGCGGCGAGCGGATCGCTGTTCGCCAGCGACGGATCGGCGCGCAGCGCCTCGTTGACCTCGACGACCTCGCCCCCGACCGGCATGAAGAGATCGGCCGCCGCCTTGACCGACTCGACCACGCCGGCGACCTGGCCCTTCTTGAAGCTCGCGCCGACCGCCGGCAGATCGACGAAGACAACGTCGCCGAGCGCGTCCTGCGCGTGGACGGTGATGCCGACGGTCGCGGCTGAGGTGTCGCGGGTATCGATCCACTCGTGGTCGTTCGTGTACTTCACGGTCATCGCAGGCTCCTGGAAGAATCGAAACTGAGGCGGCGTTCAGCCGCGGAAATAATGGTGCGGGGCGAACGGCAATGCGGCCGTTCGCATCGGCTGGTGCTTGCCGCGCACGTCGGCGTGGACGAGCGTGCCGAGGTCCGCGTGCGGCGTGGCGACGTAGGCGAGGGCAATCGGCCGGCCGACGCTCGGCCCGATCGTGCCGCTCGTGACGCGGCCGATCGGCGCACCGGCGTCGTCGACCAGCAGCGCGCCTTCGCGCACCGGCACGCGCTCTTCGCCGATCAGGCCGACGCGCTTGCGCGGCGCGCCGGCGGCAAGTTGCTGGTCGATCGTCGCTGCGCCGGGGTAGCCGCCGGCGCGCGCACCACCGGCGCGGCGCACCTTCTGGATCGCCCACGTGAGGGCGGCTTCGACCGGCGTGGTGGTCGTGTCGATGTCGTGCCCGTAGAGGCACAGGCCCGCTTCGAGACGCAGCGTGTCGCGCGCGCCGAGGCCGGCGGCCGACACTTCGGCTTCGCCGAGCAGGGCGCGCGCCAGTCGTTCCGCGTCGTCGGCGGCGACCGAGATCTCGAAGCCGTCTTCGCCGGTGTAGCCGGATCGGGTCGCGAAGCACGAGATGCCGGCGACGACAAGCTCGGCGCCGCTCATGAAGGTGAGCGCGGCCGACGCCGGTGCCAGCCTCGCCATGACGACGGCGGCCTTCGGGCCTTGCAGCGCCAGCAACGCTCGCTCGAACTGCGCCTCGATGGCACAGCGCTCGCCGATGCGCGACTTCAGGTGCGCCAGGTCCGCGTCCTTGCAGGCGGCGTTGACGATGAGGAACAGATGATCGTCGCGGCGGGTCACCATCAGATCGTCGAGGATGCCGCCGGCGTCATTGGTGAAGAGCGCGTAACGCTGCTTGCCGACCGGCAGATCGACGATGTCTTGCGGCGCCAGCGTCTCGAGCGCGGCGTCGGCGTCGGCGCCCACGAGCCGCAGCTGACCCATGTGCGAGACGTCGAAAAGCACGGCCGAATCGCGGCCGTGGCGATGCTCGGCGAGGATGCCTTCGGGGTACGACACCGGCATCGAGTAGCCGGCGAAGGGCACCATCTTTGCGCCTAGCTCGACGTGCAGATGGAACAGCGGCGTTTTTCGCAGCGCGGCGGGCGGTTCGAACGGGCCAGGAAGGGACATCGGCGGCTCCGAGCAATTTGCGCACCGGCGAGGCCGAAGCCACGCCGGATCAA
>JBDTIO010000435.1:0-5579 GCA_039936375.1 Caldimonas sp.
GTTTCAGGCTCCGGTCAAGTCCATCCTCAGGTTGTGCGCAACATGGGCTTCGACGCCGAACGCGTGATCGGCTTCGCCTTCGGGTCGGGTATCGACCGGCTGGCGATGCTGCGCTACGGCATCGACGACCTGCGTCTCTTCTTCGACGGCGACTTGCGGTTTCTCCGCCAGTTCGCCTGAGCGCATGAAGCCCCCACGCTCGCTCCGTTCGCTGCCCGATGGCGTGCCAGGTCCCTTCGGGCGGCCGTGCGGCACCTGGGTCTGATATGCAATTTCCCGAGTCGTGGTTGCGTGAGTTCTGCGATCCGCCGATCTCGACGGCCGAGCTCGCCGACCGGCTGACCATGGCCGGGCTCGAGGTCGAGTCGTTGCGCCTGGCGGCGCCGCCGTTTCACGGCGTCGTCGTGGCCAAGGTGATGTCGGTCGAAGCGCACCCGAATGCCGACCGGCTTCGAGTCTGCCAGGTTGATGCGGGCGACGGTCAACTGCTCGGCATCGTCTGCGGCGCGCCCAACGTGCGCGCCGGCATCAAGGTGCCGCTGGCCCGCGTCGGCGCCGAGCTGCCGCCGGCGCAGGAAGGCGCCGGCCCGTTTCGTATCGAGGTCGGCAAGATCCGTGGCGTCGAGAGCTTCGGCATGCTCTGCTCGTCGCGCGAGTTGAAGCTTTCCGACGATCACGGCGGCCTGCTGGTGCTCGATGACGCCGCGCCCGTCGGCGCCGATCTTCGCGAGCACCTCCGGCTCGACGACACGCTCTTCACACTCAAACTCACGCCCAACCTCGGCCACTGCCTGAGCGTCTACGGCGTGGCGCGCGAAGTCGCGGCGCTCACCGGCGCGCCCTTGAAGACGCCGGTCGTTGCCGCCGTGAAGGCCGACGACGACTCGATATTGCGCGTCAGCGTCGACGCAGCCGACCTCTGCGGTCGCTTCTCGGGTCGGGTCGTACGCAACATCGACACGCGGGCGAAGACGCCGGCGTGGATGGTCGACCGGCTGGCACGTTGCGGCCAGCGCAGCGTCTCGCCGCTCGTCGACATATCGAACTACGTCATGTTCGAGTCGGGCCAGCCGACGCACATCTTCGACCGCGACACCATCGAAGGCGGGCTCGAGGTCCGCTGGGGACGGCCCGGAGAGTCGCTCGAGCTGCTCAACGGCAACACCGTCGAACTCGACGCGAACGTCGGCGTCATTGCCGACGCCACGCGCGTCGAGTCGCTCGCCGGCATCATGGGCGGCGCGCGAACGGCGGTGTCGGACGCGACCAAGAATGTCTACGTCGAGGCGGCCTTCTGGTGGCCCGAAGCGGTGGCCGGCCGTTCGCGTCGCTATCATTTCGCGACCGACGCCGGCCACCGCTTCGAGCGCGGCGTCGATCCGGCGGCAACCGTGCGGCACATCGAGCGCATCACCGCGCTCATCGTCGAGATCTGCGGCAGCGCGGAGACGCATTGCGGCCGGATCGACGATCAGGTCGTGAAGCTGCCGGAGCTCGCGCCAGTGACCCTTCGCGTCGCCCGGGCCGCCAAAGTGATTGGCCTGCCGTTGACACAGATCGATTGCGAACGCGTGATGACGCGGCTCGGGTTCTCCTGGACGAGCGTCGCCGGTGAAATCAGCGTCACGCCGCCCAGCTGGCGCTTCGACATCCGCATCGAGGAAGACTTGATCGAGGAAGTCATCCGCCTGATCGGCTACGACACGCTCGACGCCGCGCCGCCGCGCGGCCGCATCGAGGCCAGGGTGACGAGCGAGAAGCGGCGTACCGTGGCGAGCCTGCGCCACCAGATGGCCGATCTGGGCTGGCAGGAAACGATCAGCTTCAGCTTCGTCGACGAACGCTGGGAGCGCGACTTCGCAGGTAACGACAGCCCCGTCCACGTCGTCAACCCGATCGCCCGAAACCAGTCGGCGATGCGCTCGAGCCTGATCGGCAGCCTCGTCGAAGTGCTGCGCGTCAACCTCGCGCGCAAGGCGTCGCGCGTGCACGTGTTCGAGCTCGGCAAGGTCTATCTTCGAGATCCCGGCGCGATCGCCGGCGACGCCGCGGTGGCCGGCGTTCGTCAGCCCTTGAAGCTGGCCGGGCTGGCCTATGGGCCGGCGTCGCCGCTGCAGTGGGCAAGCGCCGAGCGGGACGTCGATTTCTTCGACGTCAAGGGTGATATCGAGGCGCTCGTCGGCGACGCCGCGATCCGCTTCGTGCCATCGCCGCATCCGGCGCTCCACCCGGGGCGCAGCGCGGCGATCGAGCAAAACGGCGTGCGCATCGGCTTCGTCGGCGAGCTTCATCCGCGCTGGCGCCAGGCCTACGAGCTGCCCGGCAACGCGATCGTCTTCGAGATCGACATGGAAGCGATCACGCAGCAGACGCTGCCCGTGCTCGTGCCCTTGCCGAAGCAACAGTCGGCGTGGCGCGACATCGCGATCGTCGCGCGCAACGAAGTCAAGCACGATGCCCTGATCGACGCGGTCGAAGCAGGGGCGCAAGGCGTCGTTCGCACGACGACGCTGTTCGACATCTACGAGCCGAAGAGCCCGGTTCCCGGCCTTGCCGAGGGCGAGCGCAGCCTGGCCTTGCGACTGGAGCTGCGCGACGACGCGGAGACGCTGACCGACGAGCGCATCGAGCGCGTCGTCGCCAGCGTCCTCGCGTCGCTCGAATCGAAGCTCGGTGTTCGCCTGCGGGCGCAGTAGGTCGAGGCAGCGAAACCGACATGGCTTCTCGCGAAGATTCTCCCGCTCCGCGCGCCTTGCAGCCGACGCTGGTCACGCCGACGCTGACCAAGGCCGAGCTGGCCGAGCTCCTGTTCGAGCGCCTGGGCCTCAACAAGCGCGAGTCGAAAGACATGGTCGAGGCCTTTTTCGACCTGATCCACGCCACCCTTCTGGCCGGCGACGACGTCAAGATGTCGGGCTTCGGCAACTTCAACATTCGGCGCAAGGCGCCGCGTCCAGGGCGCAACCCTCGCACCGGCGAGGCGATCCCGATCAAGGCACGCCATGTCGTGACTTTTCACGCGAGCCACAAACTGAAGGGAGTCGTGCAAGGCGACACGCCGCCGGCCGACGAGTTCGAGTAAAGTCGAGGTTTATCTCCTGATCTCGTTGATTTTCATGGAGAAAACTCTCCCGCCGATTCCCGCGAAGCGCTACTTCACAATCGGCGAGGTCAGCGAACTGTGTGGCGTCAAGCCGTACGTTCTTCGCTACTGGGAGCAGGAGTTCACCCAGCTCAAGCCGATGAAGCGGCGCGGCAATCGGCGCTACTACCAGCACCACGAGGTCCTGCTCATCCGGCGCATCCGCGAATTGCTGTATGAACAGGGCTTCACCATCAGCGGGGCGCGCAATCGCCTGAGCGATGCGGCGATGCATCGTGAGCGGGTAGAGCTGGCCCACGCCGGCACGGTGGCGACGTCGGTCGAAACGATCGAATCCGACGGCGAGGCGGATGCGGTGGACGACGCGGAGCCCTTGACGGCCGGCCTGCCCCGGTTCACGTTGTCCGCAGCGCAAGTGCGACAGGAGCTCCTCTCGATTCGCGGCCTTCTCGTCGCCTGAAGCAAGGGGCAGGTACCTATAATCGCGTCCTTCGGGGCGTAGCGCAGCCTGGTAGCGCACTTGCATGGGGTGCAAGGGGTCGCGAGTTCGAATCCCGCCGTCCCGACCAATGAAATCAATGGTTTAGCTTCGCAAGGGGCTGACCCATTTTCTCTTCCAGCCTCTCCGGCAACAGAATGGGCAACAGAATGCGAGCGCCCAAGACCTCCGGTCGAAGCTCTCATTTGTTCTTGGCATCGCCGCAACGGCAGTCAATCGAAAGTTGAAACAATCTGTGACAAGGGCGCGAATCGCCTGAGATCAGGTTGCACCGCCTGAGATCCCGGCGGACGTCGTTCCGCTGACGGGCCTCGCGCTCGAGGGGACTTCCAGCGCCACGCGGGCATCGGCACGATGCGTCTATGCGCATGCCATGGGACAAGTCGGCGGTGGAACAACTGGACCTCGTCGATGCGGCGCGCGAGACTCCCGCCGAAGCCTCGATCAAGGCCAGCGGCCACGAGGTCAACGAAGCCCGGTCACCGGCTCTGACCAATGAGCTGTCGCTCGATGCATTGACCACCGAAGGCCTGCCTCTTCTGGTGTCCGTCGGCTGCATTGAGGAAGACCCCGCCAACCCGCGAACCGAGTTCCCCGCCAGAGAGGTCTCCGCGCTCGCCCAGGACATAGCTCAGCGCGGCATCCTCCAGCCTATCGTCGTCCTTCCACTTGGCGACGGCCGCTACCGCGTCCTCTTCGGCGCCAAGCGCCTGCGTGCCGCGAACCAGGCAGGCCTCGAGACCGTGCCCGTCGTCATCGGCTCCAAAGCCCATGACGTCTACGCGCAAGTCGCCGAGAACGAGAAGCGCCATGGCCTGACGCCGCTCGATCTCGCGAGGTTCATGCGCTCGAGAGTCGATGCTGGCGAATCCAACGCCGAGATCGCCAGGAAGATGGGCATCGACCAGACCACCATCGCGCATCACCTCGCGCTGCTGACATTGCCACCGGAGCTCGATGAAGCCTTGCGCAGCGGACGCTGTACTTCGCCTAGAACTCTGTACGAGCTCGCCAAGCTGCACGAGAAGGAACCCGACAAGGTCAAGTCGATCGTTGTGGGCGAGCGCGAGATCACTCGCCGCGCCGTTGCATCCTTGAAGAAGGCTCCTTGCCCAAAGCGGGTCGCGCCCCGGACGGCGGCCGCGTCGCCGCGAAAGAACTCCTTCGTCGATCAGGCAAGCCGGCTGTGCACGCGCCTCGAATCGCTTTTCGGCGACATGACCGGGACTGGAGTCACCGTCAAGCCCGATGAGCTGGCAACTTTGCGGCGGCGACTGGCCGAGCTCGCCGGCAGGTAGCGAGCGGACGGCGATGAAGTCGGAAGGGCAGTGGGTGACAGGTCCGACTTTGCACCTCGATGGCGGTCAGCGAGCTCCTGCCACGCGATCGATCGCGCGCGAGTACTTCACTGTGGACCTGCGCCGTCTGCGGACTGCGTTGGCTGCACGCGCCGCTGCCGATGCCATGACCGAATCCGATGTGCTGCGAAGCGCCCTTGTCGTCAAGCTCGGTGCCGATGCGATCGGCTCGAAGGTGTCGCCGTCCAGGCTTGACGCAACTGCGGGACGGCGATCACTTGCCAAGCTTTCTGTTCGCTTGGCGCGTAGTGCTGCGCAACGTCTAGATCAAAATTGTTGCGCTGCCGGATTGTCTCGTGGCGCGTACCTGACGCGGCTGATCGACGGCGTGGCGCCCCTCGTCGCTTCGACGAACCGAACGGGGTTGGCCCATTCCCTGAATCATTCGGCAGACGAACTCGCAGTCCTTAGCCGGGATATCTATCATCTGGCGGAACTCCTGGGGCAGGGATCCTCGCAAGCCGCGCGCGCGTACACCCAACGCCTCGAAACCCTCGACGCCGACGTGCGCGCGCATCTCAAACGAGACGCGACCGTTCTGGCCGAGCTTTCTGCGGCACGCTCAACGGGCCGACCCCGGTCATTGGCCATCACGACCAGTCTTAGGCGGCGCGCAACA
>JBDTIO010000436.1:0-5868 GCA_039936375.1 Caldimonas sp.
GCGCGGTGCAGCTCCGAGGCATGCAGGTCGATGCCGGGGGCATCGCGCGAGCGCAGCGCCAGGCCGAGCGCGGCGAGCCGCGATTCGACCGCCGACAGGCGAGCCTCGAGCTCCGGCGCGGCCGCGGAAGCGGGTGCCGGCAAGCGCGGCGCGTCGTGCATCAGCCCCGCGCCTTGCTGAGCAGTTCCTGTGCGTTGGCGATCAGCTTGTCGGCGATCGTCTCCGGATTCACCTTGTACGTGCCGTTGGCGATCGACTCGCTCAACTGGGTCACCTTGTCGGCGTTGAATTCGCTCGAGGTTCCGCCCGACAGGAGTGTCGACGCCGTGCTCGAAAGCTGGACCTGGGCGCTGGCGTCGGCGCTGCCGGCCACCGGCACGACCGCCGCTGCGGCGGGGCTGGTCTTGGCCGCTTCGGCGGCCGCGGCAGGCGTGCCGGCCACTGGCAGGGCGACCGGTTTGTCCGCGGGATGTCCGATTTTCATGGTGCTACTCCATCGGCGCCGAAAGGGTGCGCGCCCATCAACATGGAGGGACTATCGGCGTCGCACGGGGCGACTTTAGGGCTATTTCCATGCCCAGGGCGGGGCCCGGGCGTCCGTTCACAGCCCCACCTCGACGCGCCGCTCGCCCGAAGGCAGGCCGGTCACGATGTGGCCACTTTCGGTGCGAATCCTGGCCGGCTGGCCTTCTATGCCGTTGTTGAGGGCCTGGCCTTCGGACTCGAGCGCGAAGCCGTTGCCCGAGGCGATGACCCGCACCGTTTCGCCGGCCGCGAAATACTGGCGCGCCTTCAACTCGCTTTGACGCAAGGTCTGGCCAGGACGAATCGTTTGGGCCAGCAGGCGGCCTTCGGCGAGCTTGGGATCGACGATCGCCGGACTGAACTCTTCGGCCAGATCGACCTCGGCTTCAGCGAGGTCCGCAGCGGTCACCACGGTTCCCGCGGCGGCACCGGCCGGCATGACCACGGCCAGGCCGTAGACCTTGACGGTGATCGGCAGATAGACATTCCAGGCCGTTGCGCCTTCCTTGCAGCGCAGGCCGATGCGCGCCTTGCCCCAGAGTCGAACGCCGATCGGCAGATAAGGCTCGATGCGTTGGCAGGGCGCGAGCCGCAGACGCGGGTCGAGCTGGCCGAGCACGACCTCGACGCGACGCGCGCCCGTCGCGGTGGTGCCGCCGAGGGCGAGCGAGCGGACGTTGTCGAGCAGCGAGGGGTCCAGCGCCGGCGCCGACAGGGCCGGCGCTAGTTCTGCGGCGTGCGCGGCCGTGCTGCAGCCGAGAAGGAGGAAGAAGAGGGCAAGCGCTCCGGCGAGCAACCATGCCAAGGCACGCGGTGTGGCGCGCGCGAGCGAGCTGAGCAGGGCGATCGACAACATGGCGCCACTTTAGGACGGAGCGTGTGGCGCCACGTTCGGAGATGACCGGCAAAGCACGCCCTATTCGCGCTTATGTTTTGGCCGATGCGTTCTGACAATGGCTTCACATCGCCGCATGCCGGGCTCTTGCCCGAATCCTGCGGTGACGATGCGAGGCGAGATGATCAACCGACTGACCGATGTGAACGCGCTCGATTTCCAGGCTCAGGCTCTTGTCCTGCGCTCGGAGCGGCAGCGCCTGATCGCCAGCAACATTGCCAATGCCGACACACCGGGCTACGTCGCCCGCGACATGGACTTCGCCAAGACGCTGCAGGCCGCGACGGCGAGCCTGCCGATGGCGCAGACCGTCTCGACCACCAACCCCGGCCATATCGGCAGCGCCAGCCCCGGCTTGAGCGGCGGCCTGACCGGGAGCGACCTGCTCTACGCGACGCCGAGCCAGACCAACCTCGACCGCAACACCGTCGACATGGACCGCGAACGCGCCAGCTTCGCCGACAACTCGGTGAAGTACGAAGCGACGCTGCGTTTCATCGGCGCCAACGTGAAGACGCAGTTGTCGGCGATCAACGGTCAGTGAGGAACTGAAGCATGGGCATGCTTTCCATCTTCAACGTCTCCGGCAGCGCCGCGAGCGCACAGAGCCAGCGACTCAACGTCGTCGCCTCCAATCTCGCCAACGTCGACACGGTGGCGGGGCCGGACGGTCAGGCCTACAAGGCGCGCCAGGTCACCTTCCAGACGCAGCTGATGGGCGAGACGGCCGACGATCCCAGCGCCGCCGGCGTTCGCGTCAGCACCGTCAGCGAAGACCAGACGCCGGGCCGGCGCGTCCACGACCCGGCCAACCCGAGTGCCGATGCCGACGGCTATGTCACCTATAGCAACGTCAACGCGGTGGAGGAGATGGTCAACATGATCTCGGCCTCGCGTTCGTATCAGAACAACCTCGAGGTCATGAACACGGCGAAAACGCTGCTGCTCAAGACCATCCAGCTCGGCAGCTGAATCCGAAGGAAACCGTCATGACCGTCAGCGCAGCGACATCCACGTCCGACGTCCTCGTCAATTCCACGCCCGCGGCCAGTTCCTCATCGAGCTCGACCGTCAGCGCCGATACGTTTCTCAAGCTGCTCGTCGCGCAGATGAAGAACCAGGACCCGCTCAACCCGATGGACAACGCCCAGGTGACGAGCCAGATGGCGCAGATCAACACCGTGACCGGCATCAACACGCTGAACACGACCGTACAGTCGCTGTCGTCGCAGTTCACACAGCTGCAGGCGCTGCAGGGTGCCTCGCTGGTCGGCCACAGCGTCGTCGTGCCCGGCAACATGATGACGATCGACCCGACCAGCGCCACCGGCGAAGGGGGCTTTCAGATCGCGACGCCGGCCGATGCGGTGAAGGTGGAGATCCTGGCGCCGAGCGGTGCCGTCGTGCAGACCATCAACCTCGGCGCCGAAGCGGCCGGCATGCACAGCTTCGGCTGGCCGGCCGGCACGGCCACCAACGCCAGCGGCCTCACCTTCCGCGTCACCGCGACCAGCGGCGGCGTCAAGATTCCGTCGACGGCGCTGATGAGCGACACCGTCGACGCCGTCTCGACCGTCGGCAACACCTTCAACCTCGAGCTGCAGCACTCGGGCCTCGTGCCCTACAGCAGCGTCGTTGCTTTGAACTGATCCTCATTCTTCTTCCTGAAAGAGAACGCGCCATGGGCTTCCAGCAAGGTCTTTCCGGTCTCAACGCGGCGAGCAAGAACCTCGACGTCATCGGCAACAACATCGCCAACGCCAACACCATTGGCGCCAAGGTCGGACGCGCCGAGTTCGCCGATGTCTACGCCAACGCGGTGAGCGGCAGCAGCAACCAGATCGGCATCGGCACGACGCTCGCCGCCGTGTCCCAGCAGTTCACGCAGGGCAACATCACGACGACCGACAACCCGAACGACGTCGCCATCAACGGTAACGGCTTCTTCGAGGTGAGCACGAAGGCCGGCGCGATCTCGTATTCGCGCAACGGCCAGTTCAAGGTCGACAACACCGGCTTCATCGTCAACGACCAAGGCCAGCGCCTGATGGGCTATCCGGCCGATGCGTCGGGCACCATCATTCCCGGCACGGCGACGGCGCTGCAGATGCCGACAGCGGGCCTGACCCCGGCGGTGACGACGACGATCGCGATGGAGTTGAATCTCGACGCGAGCTCCGGCGTGACCCTGCCGGCCTCGGGCGCACCGGTCAACTTCGCCGACCCGTCGACCTACAACAACGCGACCTCGCAGACCGTCTACGACGCCAAGGGCCAGTCGGTGGCACTGACTTACTACTTCCAGAAGGCCAGCACCGATACCTGGAACGTCTACGTCGCCGCCAACGGCACGCCGATCTCGACGGCGGGCGGCAACCCGGCGGCCTCGACGACGATCACCTTCCCGACCAACGGCGGCGCACCGACGGCGCCGGTCGGTACGGTCGCGCTCGACATTCCTTCGGTCACCAACGCCGCTGGCGCGACGACCGTGCCGATCAGCGGCATCGCCCTCGATGTTTCCGCCGCGACCCAATACGGCTCGCAGTTCGGCGTCACCGATCTCTCGCAGGACGGCTATGCGGCCGGCTCGCTGACCGGCGTGTCGTTCGAGGCCAACGGCGTTATCACCGCGACCTATTCGAACGGCCAGACCAAGCCGGCAGGCCAGGTGGAGATCGCCAACTTTCGCAATCCGCAAGGCCTGGAGCCGGTGGGTGGCAACGGCTGGGTGCAGACGGCCGCCTCGGGCAATCCGATCGTTGGCGTTCCGGGCGACGGCAGCCTCGGCGTGCTGCAGGCCGGTGCGCTCGAAGAGTCGAACGTCGACCTGACCTCCGAACTCGTCAACATGATCACGGCGCAGCGCGACTACCAGGCCAACGCGCAGACCATCAAGACCGAAGACCAGATCATGCAGACCATCGTCAACCTCCGCTAGGAATGGTGCCCCCACGATCACGGCTACGTTCGCTGCCTCCCGAGGGGGCGGAGCCGGGCTTTGGGGCGGCCCGGCGCCCGGCCGGCTCCTTGCGTTCGACGTTTCCATCGGCTGGCTGAAAGGAGCTCGGCATGGATCGGATGATCTATCTGTCGATGGCTGGCGCGAAAGCGACCATGCAGCGGCAGGACACGCTCGCCAACAACCTGGCCAACGTCTCGACCGTCGGCTTTCGTGCCGAGCTCTCCGCGTTTCGCGCCGTGCCGGTGCAGGGCAGCGGCGCGAGCACGCGTGTCTATGCGCTCGAATCGACCCCGGGTTACGACGCATCGTCGGGCGTCGTCAGCGCCACCGGTCGCAGCCTCGACGTTGCCATGAAGGACAAGGCCTGGCTCGCCGTGCAAGGTCTCGACGGCACCGAGGCCTACACCCGCAACGGCTCGCTCGACGTCACCTCCGACGGCACCCTGACGACGACCTCGGGCCTGACCGTGCTGGGCGACGGCGGGCCGATCCAGGTGCCGCAGAACACCGTACCCAGCATCGCCGCCGACGGCACGGTGAGCGCGACCGACGTCTCGGGCCGCAGCAACGCCATCGGCAAGCTCAAGCTCGTCACGTCCGACGCGCCGCTGACGCGCGGCGTCGATGGTCTCTTTCGCGCCGCCGACGGCGGCGACCTCTCCGCCGACACGACGGCACAGGTGCAGACCGGCGCCCTTGAGGGCTCCAACGTTAGCGCCGTCGAGACGATGGTCGAGATGATCGCCGCGGCGCGCCAGTTCGAAGCGCAGATGAAAATACTTTCGACGGCCGAAAGCAACGACAAGACCGCGCAGGAGCTGCTGGCGACGAGCTGAGTCCGTACCGGTTCGCACGCCGAGGCGGTGCCTTCGCACTGCCCGTCGTGATGTGAACAGCACCTGGGTTTCGCTGGCCGCAGGCTTTCGGCCTGCCCCAGATCCATCGCTTCGATCAAGCCCCTGAGCGCTCGCGAGCGCTCCGTGGGCACGCCCGCTCATGCGACGGCGACGCGCGTCATCGCGATGCGTCGCCGGCAGGGCAGGCTCAGGCTAGCCGTCGTCAATCATGTCGGCTTGCAAGGCGCGCGGCGTGCATGCTGTCCGGTTGCTGTGTCGCCGGTGCTGCTGACGTTGCGACGGGTTCCCTGGCCGTGCGGCGCTAGACTGTGCGAAAAGCGTCGTGTGGAGGAGCCAAGCATGGGTCGTTTTCTCGATGTCCTCGACCTGAAGCTGATGGCGCCGGCCGCGGGCGTCACGCCCGGCACCGGCCTGGCAGGGTGTTCGCGACGGCGATGTCGTCGATTTCCAACGCGAGATGCTTGTCGCATGACGACCCATCGCACCAAACCGGGCTCGACATGAAGTCTTCGCGGAACTATCGCTTCGAGACCCTCGCGGTCCACGCCGGGCACGGCGTCGACCCGTCCACCGGCGCGGTCGTCGAGCCGATCCAGCTGTCGACGACCTTCGAGCGCGACGCCGAC
>JBDTIO010000437.1:0-6374 GCA_039936375.1 Caldimonas sp.
TCGGCGCGTGCGTTCGTGATACTCGCCGTAGGTATGGGTCCGCAACGACTTGTCGGGCAGTCGCGAGACGATCGGGTTGCCGGCGAACATCCGGCCGGCGCGCTCCAGCAGGTGGTTGAGCGACAGCTGGACATCCATCATCGTCGAGCGGATCATCTGTGGGCCTCCTTCGTTGTCATTCGGTTCCAGCGAGCGACGCCTCGCGGGCGTCGACCAGCGCTTCGTGTTCGGCGCGCAGCAGCGACATCACGATCAGCGATTCGAAGCCGTCATCGCCTCGCACGCTCTCGCGCAGGCGACCTTCCTCGACGAACCCTTCACCGCGATAGAGCGACAGGGCGCGTTCGTTCTTCTCCTTGACGTCGAGCCAGAAGCGGTGTGCGCCGAAGTCGCGGAACGCCATCGCCGCAAGCAGGCGGACGCAGGCGCGCCCGTAGCCCAGACCTTTCGGTCGTAGCACCAGCCGCTTCAGCTCGACCGAGCCGTGCGGATTGCGGCAACCCTGCAGGATGACGAAGCCCGCCGACGGCCAGCCCTCGCCGGCCTCGACGATGAAGTGGCGACAGTCGGGAAAGCGGATCGCGCCTTCGTGCTGCGTGCGCTCCCACGGCGTGATGAAAGGTCGGTTGTCGGCGTCGTGTTCGACCGAGCCGACGAACTCTAGATCGGAGAGCATCGTCGGCCGCAGCCGCAACGAGAGTGGCAGCATCAGACGTCGAGCTCCACCGCGTCGCCGCGCAGCTCCATCAGCTCGCGGCGCGCCTGCGCTTCGCCCTTGCCCATCAGCTTGGTCAGCGCCGAGGTCGTCGCGTCGAGCCCCGCCGCGGCGAAGCCGACGCGCAGCAGGCGACGCGTCTCCGGATTCAGCGTCGTGTCCCAAAGCTGCTCGGCGTTCATCTCGCCCAGTCCCTTGAAGCGACTGATGCTCCACGAGTTGTCTTTGGCGCCTTCCTTCTTCAGCCGGTCGGTGACGGCGTGCAGCTCGCCGTCGTCGAGCGCATAGATCTTCGCGGCGGGCTTTCGGCCACGGACCGGCGCATCGACGCGAAAGAGTGGTGGCTTGGCAACGTGAATGTGGCCGCGCTCGACAAGCAGGGGAAAGTGGCGGAAGAACAGCGTCAGCAGCAGCACCTGGATGTGCGAGCCGTCGACGTCGGCGTCGGAGAGGATGCAGACCTTGCCGTAGCGCAGGCCCGAGAGATCGGGCTCGCGGCCTTCGGCGTAAGGACCAGCGCCGTGCGGATCGACGCCGATCGCCACCGCGATATCGTGGATCTCGTTGTTGGCGAAGAGCCGGTCGCGTTCCACCTCCCACGAGTTGAGCACCTTGCCGCGCAAGGGCAGGATCGCCTGCGTTTCCTTGTCGCGGCCCATCTTGGCGCTGCCACCGGCCGAGTCGCCTTCGACGAGAAAGATCTCGTTCAACGAGAGGTCGCGGCTTTCGCAATCGGTAAGCTTGCCCGGCAGCACGGCGACGCCAGAGCCGCGCCGCTTTTCGACCTTGAGCGAGGCACGCTGGCGCGTCTGCGCCTGTCGGATGACGAGATCGGCGAGCTTTCGGCCGTATTCGACGTGCTGGTTGAGCCAGAGCTCGAGCGCCGGCTTGATGCAGCTCGAGACCAGGCGCAGCGCGTCGCGGCTGTTGAGGCGCTCCTTGATCTGGCCCTGGAACTGCGGGTCGAGCACCTTGGCCGAGAGGACGAAGCTGGCCCGCGAAAAGATGTCCTCGGGCATCGGCTTGACGCCCTTGGGCAACAGGCCGTGCATGTCGATGAAGCCTTTCACGGCGGCGAACAGGCCGTCCTTCAGGCCCGATTCGTGAGTGCCCCCGGCGACCGTCGGAATGAGGTTGACGTAGCTCTCGCGCACGGCGTGGCCGTCTTCGGTGAAGGCGACGCACCAGGCCGCGCCCTCGCCTTCGGCGACATCTTCGCTCTCGCGTCCATCGGCGAAATGCTGGCCCTCGAAAAGCGGAATCACCGGGTCGGCAGGCAACGCCTGCATCAGGTAGTCGGCCAGACCCGCCTTGAACAGCCACTGCTGGCGCTCGGCCTCGGCGCGGCCGGTCTTTTCGATCGACAGCGACACCGCGATGCCCGGCATCAGCACCGCCTTGCTGCGCAGCAGATGCATGAGCTCGGGGCGCGGCAGCTCGACGCTTTCGAAATAGCGCGGATCGGGCCAGACGCGCACCGAGGTGCCGCTCTTGCGCTCGCCGGCCACGGCCTTGCGCAGGGCCAGCGGCACGACGACGTCGCCGCCGCTGAAGGCGATGGACGCAACCTGGCCACCACGCCAGACGGTGACCTCGAGGCGCTTCGCCAGCGCATTGGTGACGCTGACGCCGACGCCGTGCAGGCCGCCCGAAAAGCTGTACGCGCCACCGGCGCCCTTGTCGAACTTGCCGCCGGCGTGCAGGCGCGTGAAGACGATCTCGACGACGCTGATGCCTTCATCCGGATGCAGGCCGAACGGGATGCCGCGACCGTCGTCGTCGATGCTCACCGAGCCGTCGGCATGCAACGTGACGTCGATCGTGCCGGCGACGCCGGCGAGCGCTTCGTCGGCGGCGTTGTCGATCACCTCCTGGACGACATGCAGAGGGCTTTCGGTGCGCGTGTACATGCCCGGCCGCTGCTTGACGGGCTCGAGGCCTTTCAGCACCCGGATCGATGCTTCGCCGTAATTGCCCGCCTTGGTTGCCATGGCGGGGCATTCTAGGCAGCGCCTCGCGCCCTTCCCGGCCCTGCAACAATGAGCCGATGAACAGCCTCGCACTCCGCCCGCTCGGCCGCTCCGGCCTTCGTGTGTCGCCGATCTGCCTCGGCGGCAATGTCTTCGGCTGGACCATCGACGAGGCGATGTCGTTTCGCCTGCTCGACGCCTGGGTCGACGCCGGCATGAACTTCGTCGACACGGCCGACGTCTATTCCAAATGGGTGCCGGGCCACACGGGCGGCGAGTCGGAAACGATCATCGGCAAGTGGCTCCGTCAAAGTGGCAAGCGCGACCGCATCGTGCTCGCCACCAAGGTCGGCAAGCCGATGGGCGAAGGCCAGTCGGGCTTGTCGAAGGCGTACATCAAGCGCGCCGTCGAAGCGTCGCTGAAGCGGCTGCAGACCGACGTGATCGATCTCTACCAATCGCACGACGACGACCGCGCCACGCCGTTCGAGGAATCGCTTGGCGCCTTCGACGAGTTGATCAAGGAGGGCAAAGTGCGCGCGATCGGCGCTTCCAACCACGCCGCCGAACGCCTCACGGAAGCACTGGCCGTAAGCAAGGCGAACGGCTTGCCGCGCTACGAATCGCTGCAACCGCTCTACAACCTCGTCGAGCGCCCTGCGTATGAAGGCACGCTCGAGAAAGTCTGCGTCGAGCACGGTCTGGGCGTCATCAATTTCTACGCGTTGGCGAGCGGCTTTCTCACCGGCAAGTACCGCAGCGAAGGCGACCTCGGCAAGAGCACACGCGGCGGCGGCGCGAAAAAATATCTCAACGCACACGGCCTGGCGGTACTCGGCGCGCTCGACGCCGTCGCCGACACACTCGGCGCCACGCCCGGCCAGGTGGCGCTCGCCTGGCAGATGGCGCGGCCGAGCATCACGGCGCCGATCGCCAGCGCCACCTCGTTGGCGCAGCTCGAAGAGCTGGTCGGCGCGGCGCGGCTCGCGCTTGACACGCCGTCGATCGAGATGATCGATCGCGTCAGCGCCGTGCCGGCGACCTGATCGTCGGCTCCTTGCGGCAGCACGAGCGCCTGTGAGCGATCCGTCGCCCTGGCTAGTGCGCTGGGCGCATTTGATTGCACGGGGCGGCCGCATTCTCGATCTCGCTGCCGGCTCGGGCCGGCACACGCGCTGGCTAGCCTCACGCGGGCACTCAATGACGGCGGTCGATCGCGACGCCGACGCCATGTCGGCGCTCAGCAGCATGGCCGAAGTCATCGTCGCCGATCTCGAAGCCGGCCCGTGGCCCCTGACGGGACGGCGATTCGACGGCGTGGTCGTGACGAACTATCTGTGGCGGCCACTGCTGCCCGCCGTCGTCGCCGCGGTCGACGCGGGCGGCGTGCTGCTTTACGAAACTTTCGCCGCCGGCAACGGCACAGTGGGGCGCCCAGGCAACCCCGACTTTCTCCTCGCGCCGGGTGAACTTCTCACCGCCGCCGCGGGTCTGCGCATCGTGGCTTACGAAGACGGCTTCCTCGCCGACCCGGATCGTTTCGTGCAGCGCCTCGCGGCGGTACGCGAGCTGCCGTCGGCCGTGCCGCCGCGCCATCGCCTGGCGCCGGGCTCGTCGATGCCGGGTCGGTAGAATCGGCCGGTCGAACACAGCCCACCTATGAAACCCATCACCGGCAGCATCGTCGCCATCGTCACGCCGATGCACGACGACGGGCGCCTCGACACCGAGGCGCTGCGGCGCCTCATCGACTGGCAGATCGCCGAAGGCACGCAGTGCATCGGCGTCGTCGGCACGACCGGCGAGTCGCCGACCGTGAGTGTCGAAGAGCACTGCGAGGTCATTCGCGTCGCCGTCGAGCACGTCAAGGGGCGCGTCCCGGTGATGGCCGGCGCCGGCGGCAATTCCACCGCCGAGGCGATCGAGCTGTCGCGCTACGCGATGAAGGTTGGCGCCGACTGCACGCTGTCGGTCGTGCCCTACTACAACAGGCCTTCGCAGGAAGGCATCTACCGGCACTTCCGCGCCATTGCCGAAGCCGTCGACATTCCGATGGTGCTCTACAACGTGCCTTCGCGGACCGTCGCCGACATGCAGGTCGATTGCACGCTGCGCCTGGCCGAGGTGCCCGGCATCGTCGCCATCAAGGACGCGACCGGCGACATCGAACGCGCCGCCTGGCTCATCAAGCGGGCAC
The DNA here is from genome assembly GCA_039936375.1 of Caldimonas sp. Classification (GTDB taxonomy): domain Bacteria; phylum Pseudomonadota; class Gammaproteobacteria; order Burkholderiales; family Burkholderiaceae_C; genus Schlegelella_A. Next base: position 4,883 of record JBDTIO010000437.1, read on the forward strand.
CGAAGGGTTTCTCGGTCTACTCGGGCGACGACGGCACGGCGGTGGCGTTGATGCTTCTCGGCGGCCAGGGCCACGTCAGCGTCACCGCCAACGTCGCGCCGCGGGCGATGCAGGCGCTTTGCGCGGCGGCCCTTGCTGGCAATGCCCGTGAAGCAGCGCGCCTTCAACTGAGCCTGCTGTCCCTGCACAAGGCCTTGTTCGTCGAGCCGAGCCCGGCGCCGACGAAGTGGGCGCTCAGCCGACTCGGCCGTTGCGGTGCGACGGTTCGCCTGCCGATCACGCCCCTCAGCGAGGGCGGCCAGGCCGCCGTCGAAGCGGCGCTGCGCGAGGCCGGCTTGTCGTGAGCCGGCGCCAGCGCTGAGGCAGGTGCCGGGTCGTCGGCGTTTCGCCGCGCCGCAAACACCGCCTCTTCGCGTGGCATTCGACCAATGAACTCGGCGCGCCCGGTCGCGCCATCGATGGAGACCTGCAGAGTGAGCCTTCCCCTGAATTTCCGAGCCGTCCTGGCCGGCCTCCTTGGCGTGGCCGCGCTTAGCGCCTGCTCGACGGTCGGGGACCTGTTCTCCAACGACAAGGTCGACTATCGATCTGCGAGCGTGACGCGTAGCACCGGCCTCGAGGTGCCACCGGATCTCACCCAGCTGTCACGCGAATCGCGCTACCAGCAGCCCAGCGGCGTCGTCAGTGCCTCGACGTTCCAGGCCGGTACGGCGGCCGCAGCAGCACCGACCACGGCTGCCAGCGCAGCCACCAGCGCGACGTCGGCGATCGCGCCGCAAGCGGTCGGCGCCTTTCGCCTCGAGCGCCTCGGCAACGAGCGCTGGTTGAGCACCAGCCAGTCACCCGACGTTGTCTATCCTCTGATTCGAGCGTTCTGGAAGGACAACGGCTTCAACCTGGTCGAAGACCGCGCCGAGGCCGGCATCCTCGAAACCGACTGGGCGGAAAATCGGGCCAAGCTGCCGAACGATTTCATCCGCAACACGATCGGCAAGGTCTTCGACAGCGCCTACTCGACGGGTGAGCTCGACAAATACCGCACTCGCATCGAACGCACGCCCACCGGCAGCGACATCTACATCAGCCATCGCGGCATGGTCGAGGTCTATACCGGGCAGGCGAAAGAAAGCACGGTCTGGCAGCCGCGGCCGGCCGACCCGGAGCTCGAGGCCGAATTCCTGTCGCGCCTGATGGTCAGGCTCGGCGCCAAGGAAGAACAAGCGAAGACGCTGGTGGCCACCGCCGCCGAAGCGCCTGCCGGTCCGGCGCACGCGCGACTCGTTGCCGGCCGACCCGGGCCGACCCTGCAGGTCGACGACAACTTTGACCGCGCCTGGCGCCGTGTCGGCGTGGCGCTGGATCGCAGCGGCTTTACGGTCGAAGATCGCGATCGCGCCCAGGGCATCTACTTCGTCCGCTACGTCGACCCGAAATTCGCCGGCCGCGACGAGCCGAATCTCTTCTCGCGCCTATTGAGCTTCGGCCGCAAGAA
>JBDTIO010000438.1:0-3512 GCA_039936375.1 Caldimonas sp.
TCAGCGCCATCGGCAACGACATGCGGCTCGACACCGGCGTCGGCGTCTGCGGCAAGGAAGGGCAGAGCGTGCCGGTCGGCGTCGGCCAGCCGACCTTGCGGATCGACCGGCTTACCGTCGGCGGTACAGCCTAGGCGTTCTTCGTTCCGGTCACGCGAACGTCGAGGGTCGGCAGGCCGGCGATGAAGCCCTGCATCACGTCGCATGGAACCACCGGGCCAACATTTTCCGGCGTGCCGCTGTAGATCAGGTCGCCCGGCATCAGCTCGAAGGCCTCGGACAGCTTGGCGATCTGCTCGGCGACGTCCCCGGTCATCTGGCTCAGGTCGGCGCTCTGCTTGACGACGCCGTTCACCTTGAGCGTGATCGCACCCCGCTTCAAGTGCCCGACTTCGGCGACGCGATGCAGCGGACCCATCGGCGCCGAATGATCGAAGCTTTTGCCGATTTCCCAGGGCTTCTTCTCGTCACCCATCGCCCGTTGCAGATCGCGCCGCGTCATGTCGAGGCCGATCGTGTAGCCGTAGACGAGCGACAGCGCCTGCTCGACCGGGACGTTGCGGCCGCCCTTGTGCAGCGCGGCGACGAGCTCGATCTCGTAGTGATAGTTCTTCGTCAGGGTCGGGTACGGATGGTCGGCCGTCGTGCCGGGCGCGACGTACTGGATCGCGTCGCTCGGTTTCTGAAAGAAGAAGGGAGGCTCGCGCGTCGGGTCGGATCCCATCTCGCGCGAGTGCGCCGCGTAGTTGCGGCCGATGCAGTAGATGCGACGCACGGGAAACACGTCGCTCGACCCGGCGATCGGCAGCGTCGGCTGCGCGATCGCGAAGATCGGTCCGGCTGCCGACCTCGCGCTCGCGCCGGGCGCACTGCTGGCGCAGCCGGCGATCGCGGCGAGGCCGCTGGCGGCGCCGGCGGACTAGAGTCTTCTTCGTTCCATGATTCGTCTCCATGGGGTTTCGATGCGGCGCCGATCGCCGTGCTACATTGCTGCCAATGATTTCGCGCAACTGGTTTTACGCGTATTTTGCGTTCTCGCACCGCTCGGCGGATGGAGAGGCGATCGCATAGGCAGGCAGCGAACACCGAACTCCAAAACCGCCGGGCTTCCCCCGGCGGTTTTTTTTCGTTCACGCTCAGCAACAGGAAGAGGTCGACGTCATGACGACGAGCCACGCAACCGCCGATGGTGCCCATGCGCACGGCGAACGAACCAGCCGCACCGACGACCAGCGCATCAAGGACGTCGTGCCGCTGCCGCCGCCAGAGCACCTGATCCGCTTCTTCCCGATTGCCGGCACGCCGGTCGAGCATCTGATCGGCGAAACGCGCAGCGCCATTCGCCGCATCATGCAACGCGACGACGACCGGCTTCTGGTCATCATGGGGCCTTGCTCGATCCACGACCCGCTCGCCGCAGTCGAGTACGCGAAAAAGCTCAAGGCCGAACGTGATCGCCTCGCCGGCACGCTCGAGATCGTGATGCGCGTCTATTTCGAAAAGCCGCGCACGACGGTCGGCTGGAAAGGCCTCATCAACGACCCGTATCTCGACGAGAGCTATCGCATCGACGAGGGGCTACGCATCGGCCGCCAGTTGCTCCTCGAGATCAATCGCCTGGGCATGCCGGCGGGCAGCGAATTCCTCGATGTCATCTCGCCGCAATACCTCGGCGACCTGATCGCCTGGGGCGCGATCGGCGCACGCACGACCGAAAGCCAGGTGCACCGCGAGCTGGCGTCGGGCTTGTCGGCGCCGATCGGCTTCAAGAACGGAACCGACGGCAACATCCGGATCGCCATCGACGCGATCCAGGCGGCGGCGCGGCCGCATCACTTCCTCTCGGTGCACAAGAACGGTCAGGTCGCCATCGTCGAGACGCGCGGCAACAAGGACTGCCACGTCATCCTGCGCGGCGGGAAGGCGCCGAACTACGACGCTGCGTCGATCGCCGCCGCCTGCCGGGAGATCGAAGCCGCGAAGCTGCTCTGCACGCTGATGGTCGACTGCAGCCACGCTAACAGCGGCAAGGATCACGCGCGGCAGATCCAGGTTGCCGACGACGTCGCGGAACAGCTGCGCGCCGGCAGTCGCTGCCTGTTCGGCGTGATGGTCGAAAGCCATCTCCGCGCCGGGGCACAGAAGTTCAGCGCCGGCCGCGACGATCCGGCTCGCCTCGTCTATGGCCAGAGCATCACCGACGCGTGCCTCGGCTGGAACGATTCCGTGGCCGTCCTGAACACGTTGAGCGCCGCGGTGCTCGCTCGACGTTCGAGCGGCGAGCGAGCGTCCGTCGCCGCGCTATCGACCTGAAGCCAGCTTCTCGCTGTTCCAGTAGACGTCGGCGCCGCCCAGACCGTCGAGATTGGCGCGGTTGAGAACGCGCGCGAGCACGAAGAGAAGATCGCTCAGGCGGTTGAGGTACTGACGCGGCTCGGCTCGCACCGCGCTCTCCGTCGCCAGCGCCACGACGGCGCGCTCGGCACGGCGCGCCACCGTCCGGCCGACGTGCGCGAGCGCGGCGCTGCGCGTTCCGGCCGGCAGGATGAATTCCTTCAGGCGCGGCAGCGTTGCGTTGTAGTGCGCCAGGGCTTCGTCGAGCCGCGCCACCGCTTCGCCTTTCAGCAGTTCGTAGCCGGGTATTGACAGTTCGCCGCCGAGGTTGAAGAGCTCATGCTGAATGACGACGAGAAGGGCGCGAACGTCGTCGGGCAGAGGTTCAGCGAGAAGCAGGCCGAGATTCGAGTTGAGCTCGTCGACATCGCCGAGCGCGGCGATGCGAAGGTGATTCTTGCCGACGCGCGAGCCGTCGCCGAGGCCGGTCGTGCCGTCGTCGCCGGTACGGGTCGCGATCTGGGTCAATCGGTTGGCCATGATGCAGTCGATCCTAGCAGCGCCGCCCGTCACGCCTGGCGCCGCGTTCCTACAATGGCCCGATGGTGATTCGTCACCGAGGAGAGCTCGCATGAACGCACCCCTGCCCGCGTACCTGTTGCCCCGGATCGAGCCACGCGCCGTGCCGCTGGCGATGATCGAGGCGCTGAAGACGCGCTTTGCCGAGCGCTGCTCGACGGCGCTGGTGGTGCGCGAGCAGCATGGTCGCGACGAGTCGCCGATCGACGCACCACCGCCCGAGGCCGTCGTCTTCTGCGAAAGCACGGACGATGTGGTCGCCGTCGTCCAGCTCGCCGACCGCTACGCGGTGCCGGTCATTCCCTTCGGCGTCGGTTCCTCTCTCGAAGGTCATCTGCTCGCGGTGCAAGGCGGCGTCTCGGTCGACCTGTCGCGCATGAACAAGGTGCTCGCCGTCAACGCCGAAGACCTGACGGTGACGGTGCAGGCCGGCGTGACGCGCATGCAGGTGAACGACGAGATCCGGCACACCGGCCTCTTCTTTCCGATCGATCCGGGCGCCGACGCCTCGATCGGCGGCATGTGTGCGACGCGTGCCAGCGGCACCAACGCCGTGCGCTACGGCACGATGCGCGAGAACGTGCTCGGGCTCACGGTCG
>JBDTIO010000439.1:0-3314 GCA_039936375.1 Caldimonas sp.
GGTCGGGGTCGGCGGCCTGAACCGCACCCATGTCTTCGAACACGACGATCCTGGCGCCCCCGCCTCGCTTCGCGGCCCGCCGCCGCCGGGCGTTGTCCACGAGGATGCGCTGCATGGCGACGGCTGCGGCGCGGAAGAAGCCGCTTCGGTCGGCGAACGCGGCATCTCCCAGACGCAGGTAGGCTTCGTGTATCCGTTCGGCCAAACCATCCTTGCCGGGCGCGGTAGCCTGACCCCCGGACTGCGCGTAACGCGGTAGCGGGAGAGTTGTCGCCGGGTTTTGTCGTCCGGCCCCGGACCGCGCGCGACGCGGTACCGGGAGAATCAACATGGCTGCGACAAAACCGCGAACGAATCACCAGCCACGGATCGACTGGTGGCGAGCACAATTCCAGCGGCAGCGGAACACGAACCTGAACGTCGCTGACTTCTGCCGGCAGCTCGGTGTCAGCGTCACGACGTTCTACTACTGGAGGAAGCGCGTCGAAGAGGCACCGCCAGGCGCCCGCGCAGACGTCCCTGGCGTGGGCACCTCGCGTCATTCAACCGCGACTCCCAATTTCCTCCCGCTGTCGATCATCGGGCCCTCCGGGTGCACGGAACTGGAGATCGAGTTGACCAACTCTTGTGTGCTACGGCTCAAGGGCACCATTGACCCTTCATTGCTCCAAGCCGCGATCACGGCGGCCGGGCAACTTGACGGCTCTCGCAAGGGAGCCAACTGATGTTTCCTCAACTCCCCGCCGCAGTCCGCGTCTTCCTCTGCACAAAACCGACCGACATGCGCAAAGGCTTCGACGGTCTTTTCGGAATGGTGCAGGAATTTCTCGGCCAAGATCCCCTCTCGGGCCACCTGTTCCTGTTTCTCAATCGCCGCCGCGATCGCGTCAAGATCCTCTTCTGGGAGCGAGACGGTCTGGTCATCTGGTACAAGCGGCTCGAGGCCGGCACTTTTCAAAAACTCGATCCCGCGGCCAGCGTCGATCGCAAAACAGGGCAAGCCGGCCTCGAACTCTCCGCGACAGACCTGGGCTTGCTCATGAGCGGCATCGACGTGACCACGGCCCAACGCCGCAAGCGATACGCCCGCGCCAGCTAAAAGTCGCCCGAAAAATATTCGGGAATTCTCCAACACATGCTCCGTCGTAGTCGTATATATGATTATGACGGAGCACGATTCCATCCCTGATGACCTGCCCACCTGCCAGGAAATGCTCCGCACCCTTCTCACGCGACTCCACGACCTCGAACGACAGCTCGAAGAGTTCGTGGCGACTACCGAGGAAATGCAGCGTACCTACGCCTGCCTCAAGGAAGAACACCTCGTATTGCAGCGGATGCTGTTCGGGCCACGCCGTGAGCGGCTGCCGGAAGCGCCCGGGCAGCAACATCTCTTCGACGACGGTGCACCGCCGCCCCCGCCCCCGCCCGATGAATCAACCCTTCTCGCGGCGGACGACGAATCGCCGTCGCGTAAACGGAAAAAGGGACACGGCCGTCGGCAAATCCCCGACCATCTGCCCCGCAAGGACGTCCCCCATGACGTCTCCCCGGCGGAACGGGTATGTGACTGTGGCCGCGAGAAGTCGCGGATCGGCGAGGACGTGACCGAACAGCTCGAATACGAGCCCGGCAAGATGTGGGTCATGCGGCATATCTACCCGAAATACGCGTGCTCCTGTTGCAAAGACGGTGTGACGTCGGCCGAGCGGGCAGCGAGTCCGATTGAGCGTGGCCTGGCTGGGCCCGGACTGCTGGCATATGTGATTGTCAACAAGTTCTCCGACCACCTGCCGCTCTATCGTCAGCAGGATGTCATGGCCCGCCACGGTATCTTCCTGTCTCGGAGCACGCTGTGCGGTTGGTTGGCACAATGTGCTCAGCTCCTGGGCCCCTTGGTTGAACTGATGGCAAAGCGGGTGGTCGAGTCGGGCGTGATCAACGCCGATGAGACTCCCGTGCAGGTGCTGGACCCCACGCGAGATTCCACACGGAAGAGCCAATTCTGGACCTATATCAGCCCCGGCAATCATGGCTACACGATCTTCGATTATCGTGATTCGCGCAGCCGGGACGGCCCAACCGAGTTCCTCAAGGGTTTCCGAGGTTATTTGCAGACGGACGCCTACTCGGCGTACGAATCCGTGGTCTTGAAATCGGCCGGCCGGATCATCCCGGTGGGCTGCTGGGCCCATGCGCGCCGAAAGTTCTTCGACGCCCGGTTGAGCCAGCCGCGCGAGGTTCATTACGTACTGGGCCTGATTGCGCAGATGTACGACATCGAGGACGAGATCCGGCTTCAGGGGCCGGACGAGCGGAAAGCGGCTCGCCAGGAACGGAGCGTACCGGTGCTGGATCGTCTGATGGCGTACTTGCGCGAGCAGAAAGACGGCGCGTTGCCCAAGAGCATGTACGCGCAAGCCATCGCCTACGTTCTGAACCGTCCGGAAGAAATGCGGCGGTACACCGAGGACGGCCGGCTGGAAATCGATAACAACACGTCGGAGCGAACGCTCCGGCTGTGCGCAATCGGTCGAAAAAACTGGATGTTTCTGGGGAGTGACCAGGGCGGCGAGACGGCGGCGATCTTGTTCAGCATTCTGGCCAATGCCAAGCGTTATCAGATCGAGCCGTTTGCGTACGTCCGTGCTTTACTGATCGCCCTGTCGTCGGAGCAGGTGGACCTGGAGTCGTTGCTACCCGATGTCTGGATCGCGGCGCACCCGGAGCACGTTCTTCAGTACCGTCGCGATGAGGCGGAGGCGGCCGCGAATGCGCGACGTCGCCGCCGAGCTTTCCGCCGCGAGAAGATCAAAGTGGCTCAACCTGAGTCTCTGATGTTGCCAGCGCCAGCGCCGGTTCCGGCGCCCAGCGTCTGAGACGCCTCGTTGTGCAAGTCGTCGATGAGAAGGAACGGGGCTCATTGATCCGCTTACGTCGGACATGGGCCGGCGGGCGACGTCGAACCGAGCGATCGTCCCGTCGGCTCACGCGCGGGCGATTGTGATTGGAACCAGGGCCAGAGGACTGGAGTGACAGGACACGCCCACCAAGGACTGGTGCGGTTCCCCGAAGCGGCGCGGATGACTGGTGCTCGCGTGCGTGATCACGCCCGGGGCGGGTGAGCCAGGTGGGGCGCCACGGCCAAGCGGCCTGCGCGGCCGCGCGCGGGGGGTATGGTTCGGCCGAACGGATACATCAGTAAAGCACGGACGTACGCAAACGGCTCGATTTGATAACGCTTGGCGTTGGCCAGAATGCTGAACAAGATCGCCGCCGTCTCGCCGCCCTGGTCACTCCCCAGAAACATCCAG
>JBDTIO010000440.1:0-9667 GCA_039936375.1 Caldimonas sp.
TACTACCTGATGAGCGAGCTGGCCGGCAACGCCCGAAAGCGCGGCGACAACGCTACGGCGCTGCACTGGTATGCCCTGGCTTTCGAGAAGAGCGAAGGGCCGGCGACCCGATTGCAATGGGGCGCGAGCTACGTCGGTGCGCTCGTCGATCTTGCGCCGGCCGACGACGGGGCGATCGAAAGGGCCACGGCGCAGCTGTGGCGCGAGGCCGCGTTGCAGCCCGATGCTTTTTTCGAGCGCAGTGGCCGCTCCCTGCAACGTATCGGCACCAAGCTGCAAGCCTGGAATGCCGGCGGCAAGCACGAGGCGACTGTGACGCGACTGCGCGGCGAGCTCGCGGCCGTTTGCGCGACAGCGGGACGCGGCGATGCAGAGCGCGCGACCTGCCGAGGTCTGCTCGAGCCCGCTTCGAAACGCCGCGCCTGAGCCCGCCATGCGTTCGAAGCCGCGCCGGGGCGCAAAGCCTTGCCGCCGATGACGGCGCTTCTCTCGGTCGAGCATCTGTCGGTTCGTTTCGCCGAGACTTCGGTCGTTGTCGACGATGTGTCGTTCGAGATCGCCAGCGGCGAAAAATTCGCGCTTGTGGGCGAATCGGGTTCGGGCAAGTCGATCACCGCTCTTTCGGTGCTCGGACTGGTCGATGGCGCGACGACGACTGGCGCCATCCGCTTCGCCGGCACCGACCTTTGCCAGGCCAGCGAACGTGATCTGCGCGTCGTGCGCGGCGGCGAGGTCGCGATGATCTTTCAGGAACCGATGACGGCACTGAACCCTCTGCACACGATCGGCGCGCAGATTGCCGAAGTGCTCAGCCTGCATGAACGACTCGGCCGGCGCGCCGGCCGCCAACAGGCGATCGAGTTGCTCGCGAAGACCGGCGTCGGCGAGCCGGCGCGTCGCGTCGACGCGTACCCGCATCAGCTCTCCGGCGGCCAGCGCCAGCGCGCCATGATCGCGATGGCACTCGCCTGCAAGCCGCGCCTGCTCATCGCCGACGAGCCGACGACGGCACTCGACGTGACGACCCAGGCGCAGATCCTGGCTTTGCTCGACGCGCTGCAGATGGAAACGGGGATGGCGCTCCTCTTCATCACGCACGATCTGAATCTGGTGCGCCGCTTCACCCACCGTGTCGGCGTCATGGAACGCGGCCGGCTGGTCGAGATCGGCGCGACCGGGCAGGTGTTCGCGGCGCCAGCGCAACCGTACACGCGCAAGTTGCTGGCCAGCCGGCCGACCCGCCTGGTTCGAGCGCTCGACGCGGCGGCGCCGATGCTCGTCGAAGCGAAGCGATTGCGTGTCAGTTTCGACATTCCGCTCGGCTGGTTCCGGCAGCGCCGCTTCGACGCGGTGCGCAAAGCGACGCTGGCGCTTCGGCGCGGCGAGACGCTCGGCATCGTCGGTGAATCAGGTTCGGGCAAGACGACGCTCGGCATGGCGCTGCTGGCGCTGCAGCCGTTGGCCGCCGGCGAGGTCGTGCTCGACGGCGAACGCGTCGACAACGCCGATCGCGACGGGCTGCGCGCGATGCGGCGGCGCATGCAGGTCGTCTTCCAGGATCCGTTCGGCTCGCTCAGCCCACGCATGACGGTGGGACGGATCGTCGGCGAAGGACTGGAATTGCACCATCCAGAGCTCGGCCGGGCCGAACGCGAAGCGCTGGTCGAGACCATGCTCGACGAAGTCGGCCTCGGCCCATCGAGCGGAATGGCCGATGTGATGGCGCGCTACCCGCACGAGTTCTCCGGCGGCCAGCGCCAGCGCATCGCCATTGCCCGAGCCATGGTCCTGCGTCCGGAGGTGCTGGTGCTCGACGAGCCGACCTCGGCGCTCGACGTTTCGGTGCAGCAGCAGGTGCTGGCGCTGCTCGTCGACCTGCAGACGCGCTACGCGATGAGCTACGTCTTCATCAGCCACGACCTCGCCGTGGTGCGCGCCATGTCGCATCGCGTTCTGGTGATGAAAGACGGTGCGATCGTTGAAGAGGGCGAGGCCGAGGCGCTTTTCGCGGCGCCGCGTCAGCCCTATACGCGTGCCCTGCTCGACGCGGTGCGTCTCGCCTGAGCTTGTCGGCGCCGCGCCTCAGCGCCTGACGCGCGCCCTGGCGCCGGTCTTCACTTCGTAGCGGACGTTCTTGTCCGGGTCGGTGAAGGTCAGCACCTTGCCGTGCCATTCGTAGAAGGCGCTGAATTCGTCGATCTCGACCCTTTCCTGCATCGTCATGACATCGACCTGGGCCGGTCGCAGATGCAGGCGATAGACGACATCGGCGACGCGAATCTGGGCATGGCCGCCGGAACGCAGCTCGAACACGGCCGGGCCGCACGACGCCGGGTCGGCCTCGGACGTCCTCACGCACAAGGTCGCTTCGTAGCGGCCCGGCGCGGGAGCGGCGCTCGCCACTGCCGAAGCAAGGAGGAGCAAGAAGGCGAGGCCGCGCCCGAAAACCATCTCGGAAAACCTACTTCAGAAGACCTTCGGCCTTCATCGCTTGCTGGACCGCGGGCCGGGCGTTCATGCGAGCCATGAATGCAGCGAGGTTCTTCAGCGCCGAGATGTCGATGCCGGTTGGCTGGGTCCAGCGCGTGACCGTGAAGAGATAGGCGTCGGCGACCGAGAACGAATCGCCCATCAGATAGTCCTTGCCTTCGAGCTGCGAATCGACCCATTTCAGGCGCCCGCTCGCCTTGTCGCGCATCAGCTGCTTGGCTTCTTCCGGCATCGCCGCATTGAAGATGCCGCCGATGCCCTTGTGCAACTCGCTGGTGATGAAGTTGAGCCACTCCTGGAGGCGATAGCGCTCCATCGTGCCGGCGGCGGGCGCCAGCTTCTTGGCCGGCACCTGGTCGGCGATGTACTGGACGATGGCCGGCCCTTCGCTCAGGCGCTGGCCGTTGTCGAGCTCGAGCAAGGGCACGTAGCCCTTGGGGTTGATGGTGTAGTAGTCGGTGCCGTCCTGCAGCTTGTGCGTCTTGGTGCTTGCAAGCACCGGTTCGAAGGCGAGGCCAGATTCACTCAGGACGATGTGCGGGGAAAGCGAGCAGGCGCCCGGGCTGTAGTAGAGCTTCATGGTGGAGTTGTCGTGAGCGATGGGGCCTCCATTACACCGCGACCGCCGCCGGCGTGCATTCGACCGCGTTGAACGACGTGTGCAAGGTCATCCTCTTGTCGGCGAATCCGGCGCCGCTACATTGCCTTCATGAACACATCCGCACCTTCGCCCTTTCGCTCGCGTGGCGTCGAGCGCATCGTTCGTGGCCAGGCCACGTCCGACGGTGACGGCGTCAAGCTGACGCGCGTCCTGACCCAGCCGCTGCAGCAGCGCCTCGATCCTTTCCTCATGCTCGATGCCTTCGGCAGCGATGCCGCGGCCGACTACATCGGCGGCTTTCCGGATCATCCGCATCGTGGCTTCGAGACTGTCACGATCATGCAGGAGGGGCGCATGCGCCATCGCGACAGCGTCGGCAACGTCGGCCTGCTCGAGCCGGGGAGCGTGCAGTGGATGACGGCCGGTCGCGGCATCATCCATTCGGAAATGCCCGAGCAGCAGGCCGGACGCATGGCCGGCTTTCAGCTGTGGGTCAACCTGGCGGCCAAGGACAAGATGCAGGCGCCGGCGTATCGCGACATCGCCCCGGCCGACGTGCCGCAATTCGTGACCGACGCCGGCGTGACCATCCGTGTCATCGCCGGGCACAGTCACGGCGTCGCCGGAGCGGTGACGCGGCCGACGACCGAGCCGATCGTGCTCGATATCGTCTTGCCCGCCGGCGCAACGTTCGACGCCGAGTTTCCGGCAACGCACAACGCGTTCGCCTACGTGTCGAGCGGTAGCGTCGATATCGGCGACGGCGCGCCGACGCGTCTCGATGCCGGGCGCATGGCGATTCTCGGCAACGAGAAGGACGCGAGCGGCGTTCGCCTGATTGCCGCGGGCGACCTCGCCAGCCCGGCGCGCATTCTTCTGGTCGCCGGACGGCCGCTCGGCGAGCCGATCGCCCAACATGGTCCGTTCGTCATGAACACGACCGCCGAGCTGCAGCGCGCGGTCAGCGATTTCCAGCGCGGCGTGCTGGCGTCCTGAGGACGCAGGGCTCTTCATCGCCGCCACGGGCGGCGATGGTATGGTCGCCGCCTGCCGAACATCGGAGGCGCACGCATGCCACGCACCATCCTCGAAGAAGCCCGCCTGCATCCGGCGATCCGCGAGAAGGTCGCCAACCTGAACGCCGACATCGTCCATAACGTCCAGGCGGCGGCGACGACCAATCCGGTGCTTGTCGTCGGCATGGCCGGCAACCCGATCGTGCGCCGCGCGCGCAAGGCGCTCGCCGCTGCCGGCGTCGCCTACCAGTACCTGGAGTACGGCAGCTATTTCAGTGAATGGCGCAAGCGCAATGCCTTGAAGATGTGGACCGGCTGGCCGACCTTCCCGATGGTCTTCGTCAAGGCCACGCTGGTCGGTGGCGCCCAAGAAATCGAGGCGCTGATCGCCAACGGCGAGCTGAAGCGCACGCTGGGCGAATGACGGGCCGGGGTCGGTCGCTCGCTTTTGCGGCGCTGCTCGCCGCCTTCGCAGCCTCGTCCATCGCAAGCGCCGCCGACGCGACGCTCGTCGAATGTCATGTTGCCGGCATTGCGAATGGCGTGCTCTGCGGCAGCGTCGAGCGGCCGCTCGATCCCGGTCACCCCGAGCGCGTGACGATCACGATCAAGTACGTCGTCGTGCCGGCGATGGCGCGACGCAAGATCGCCGACCCGGTCTTCATGCTGGCGGGCGGCCCGGGGCAGAGCGCGGTCTCGATCGCGGCACAGACGATGCCGCTGTTCTCGCGTCTGAACAATCGCCGCGACATCGTCTTCGTCGACCAGCGCGGCACCGGCGGCTCGGCGCCCTTGGTCTGCAAGGACGAGGACAGTGAGTCGTTGGCCGAGCGCTCGGAGCCCGATCGTCAGCTTCGGCTCGTGGTCCAGTGCAAGGCTGAATTGCTGAAGCTTCCGTACATCAGGAACGAGAGCGATCTCGGCTTCTTCACGACCTCGGTTGCGGTCCAGGATCTGGATGCGGTACGCCGCCAGCTCGGCGCCGGGCGCGTCGATCTGGTCGGCGGTTCCTACGGCAGCCGCGTCGCCCTCGAATATCTGCGCCAGTTTCCGAAGGCGGTTCGGCGCAGCGTCATCGACGGCGTGGCACCGCCTGACATGGCCCTGCCGGCGAGCTTTTCGACCGACAACCAGGCCGCGTTCGACAGCCTCGTCGCAGCCTGCGCAGCCGAGCCGGCGTGTGCCCGCCTGCACCCGTCATTGCGGCTCCATTTCACCGCGCTCCTGCAGAGCTTGCCGCGCGCGGTGAGTGCCGTCCATCCCTTTACCGGACGCGAAGAGAAGTTCACCTTGACCCGCGAGATGGTGCTCGGGGCGGTTCGCGGCGCGCTCTATGCGCCGGCGCTCGCGGCCGCCTTGCCGGAGGCACTGGACGCTGCCGCGCGCGACGATTTCCGCGGCCTGCTCGGTCTCAACACGACCTTGTTCGCCAAGAAATCGGCGCGGCTCGCGACCGGCATGCACCTCTCGGTCGTCTGCGCCGAGGATCTGCCGCGCCTGGCCGCCGCGACCGACAAACCAGGCGCCGATTTCGGGACCGCGTATGCACGCCAGTATGAAAAACTCTGTTCGTCGTGGCCGCGCGGTGTCGTGCCGAGCGCGTTCTACAGCGTGCCGCCGAGCACGTCGCCGGTGCTGGTGCTCAGCGGTGGCCTCGATCCAGTGACGCCGCCGCGGCACGGCGAGCGCGTGGCCCAAGCACTCGGGCCGCTGGCGCGCCACGTCGTCGTCGCCAACGGTGGCCACGGCGTGATGGCGATTGGCTGCATGCGCGATGTCGTCTTTCGCTTCATCGATGCGCCGACCAATACCGGCGCGATCGCGGTGGACGCCAGTTGCGCCGCACGGGTGCCGCGCCCCCCGGCGTTCGAATCGATCGGCACTGCGCTCGGTGCGTCGGAGGCGTCTCGATGATCGAGGTGCGCGGAGTCGCGAAGTCCTTCGTCGTCGCCGCAACCGGCAAACGCGGCCTGGCCGGCTTGGCGGCGTGGGCAAACAAGCGCCAGTCATCTCGCGTCGTGCACGCGGTGCGAGACGTCAGCTTCATTGCGCCGGGCGGCCAGATCACCGGCTTGCTCGGCCCCAACGGCGCCGGCAAGACGACGACCCTGCGCATGCTCGCGGCGCTGGTCACGCCCGACGCCGGCCAGCTCTTCGTCGACGGCATCGACGTCGCCGGCCGACCGCAGGAAGTGCTTGCCCGCATAGGCGTGCTCTCGGATGCGCGCGGCCTCTATCCTCGTCTGACCGCACGCGAGAACATCGTCTACTACGGTGCGTTGCAAGGCATGGAACGCGAAGCGGCCGACGCACGAGCGCAAGATCTGGCGCGGATGTTCGAGATGACGTCCCTGCTCGATCGACGCACGGAGGGCTTCAGTCAGGGCGAGCGCATGAAGACGGCGCTGGTGCGCGCGCTCGTCCACAATCCGGCGAACATCATCCTCGACGAGCCTACCAATGGCCTCGACGTGCTCGCGACGCGCGCCTTGCGCGAGAGCCTGCGCTGGCTGCGCACGCCAGCCGGTGGCGGCAAGTGCATCGTCTTTTCTACCCACATCATGCAGGAGGTGGAGCGGCTCTGCGACAGCGTCGTCGTCATGGTCAATGGCAGTGCCGTCGCCAGCGGTACGGTCGCGGAGTTACTCGAGCGCACCGGCCAGACCGACTTCGAAGAGGCATTCGTGAAGCTCGCGTTCGGCGACGCGGCAGTCTCGCCCGACGGAGGCGGCGCATGAACAAACATCTGGCGGCGGCGGCGATCGTGCTGCGCAAGGAATTGATGGACGCGCTGCGCGATCGGCGCACGTTGCTGACGGTACTGATCTCTTCGGTGCTGATGGGGCCGCTGATCCTCGTGGCCATCTCGGCGCTCGTCGCTTCGTTCGAGGCGCAGGCCGAGCAGCGGGAGGTCTACGTTGCCGGGTTGGCGAACGCGCCCACCCTCAGGAATTTTCTCGAGCGACAGACCTATACCGTCAAGGAGGCTCCGGCCGATTTCGAGGCGGCGCTGCGCGCATCGCGCTTCACCGACCCCGTCGTCGTCGTCCGCCCGGAATTCGAGACGGAGCTGGTTCGTGGTGAATCGCCCATCGTGGAAATCGTTTCCGACAGTGCCAACCAGCGTTCGGAGGCCAGCACCGGCCGCATCGAGCGCTTGCTCTCGGGCTTCGGTCGCGAGCGTGCGGTGCTCCAGCTCGCCCTGCGCGGCGTTGCCGTGCAGTTGCTCCAGCCGATCCAGGTCGAAGAGCGCGATCTGGCAAGCACGCAAACGCGGGCGACGCGGATCACCGGCATGCTGCCCTATTTCGTGATGATGGCGGTGCTATACGGCGCGCTCAATGCTGCTCTCGATACGACGGCCGGCGAACGTGAGCGTGGCTCGCTCGAGCCCTTGCTCATGAATCCGGCGCGGCGCTGGACCATCGTCGTCGGCAAATGGGGCGCGGTGGCGTCGGTGGCATTGCTGATCGCCGTGCTCAGCTCGTTCAGCTTTCTGCCTGGACAGTGGGTGTTGCGCAGCGACACGCTGGCTGCGATGTTTCAGTATGGCATGCGTGAGGCGCTGCTCTTTCTCGTCGTCCTCGTGCCGTTCGCCGCGGCGTTGTCGGCGGTGCTCATGGCGGTGGCTATCCGCTGCAAGACTTTCAAGGAAGCTCAGGCCAGCGCGACCATCGTTCTGCTGGCCACCTCGCTGCTGCCGCTCGTCAACGTCTTCAACCTGGGCAGTGAGGCTGCCTGGCATCTCTGGGTGCCGGCGCTGGCCCAGAACACCCTGATGACGCGGGTGCTCAAGGGCGAGAGCTTCGGTGTCGCCGAGATCGTGATTCCGCTTTTCGTGTGCGTCGCGCTCACCATCGGTGGCCTGTGGTTCGTCGCGCGGATGCTGCGGCATTCGGCGTTGAAATGAACGTGCCGGGCGCCACGGACCTTTCCGGAGTCGACTGGCGCTGGCGGCGCTTCGCAGCGCTCGAGCTTCGCGAGCTGCACCACATCTACGCGGCGCGGCAACGGGTCTTCGCGCTGGAACAGCAGTGCATCTATCTCGATGTCGATGGCTGCGACGAAAACGCTTTCCATCTTGCTGCCTGGTCGACGGTGCAGCGCGAGCCGCTGGCTTACGCGCGCGTCCTCGACCCTGGCGTAAGGTACGACGAAGTGTCGATCGGCCGTGTCATCACGACGGGTGCGGGACGGGGCCGCGGGCTCGGGCGCGAGCTGATGGCTCGCGCGATCACCCAGGCGGCGGTCGTCTGGCCAGGGCAAGCCATTCGTATTTCGGCTCAGACGCGGCTGGAGCGCTTCTACGAGGCTTTTGGCTTCAGCGTCGTCGGTTCGTCCTATGTCGAAGACGGCATCGATCACACCGAAATGCTTCTGCGCATGCCCAAAACGATCTGAAGGCGACGGGCCGTCGGAAAAAATACAATCGACGGCTCGCGAGAGCTGCCCATGTTGTATCCAAAGCATTTCGATGTCGTCGTCATCGGCGGCGGCCATGCCGGTACCGAGGCCGCCCTCGTGTCGGCGCGGATGGGCGCGGCTACCCTTCTGCTGACTCATTCGCTCGAAACCTTGGGTCAGATGAGTTGCAATCCGTCGATCGGCGGCATCGGCAAGGGCCATCTCGTCAAGGAGATCGATGCATTGGGCGGCGCGATGGCCGAGGCCGCCGATGAGGCGGGAATTCACTTTCGGATGCTCAATGGTTCGAAAGGCCCTGCGGTACGCGCTACCCGGGCCCAGGCGGATCGGACGCTTTACCGGGCCGCCATTCGCAGGCGTCTCGAAAGCCAGCCGAATCTCTGGTTGTTCCAGGCGGCATGCGATGACTTGGTAGTTCAAGGTGATGCGGTCGTTGGCGTTGTGACGAAAGTGGGCGTTCGCTTTTCTTGCTCCGCTGTCGTCTTGACAGTTGGCACGTTCTTGAATGGACGTATCCATGTGGGCCTGCAAAGCCATCCTGGCGGTCGTGCGGGCGACCCGCCGGCAATCACGCTTTCGGGCCGCCTCAAGGAGCTGAAGCTACCGCAAGGGCGATTGAAGACCGGGACGCCGCCGCGCCTGGATGGAAGGACGATCGACTATTCCAAGCTCGTCGAGCAACCCGGCGACGGGGCGCGTGATGCCGATGTGGCGGTGGTGCCGGTGTTCAGCTTTCTCGGCGATCCTTCGCAGCATCCAGCGCAGATTTCGTGCTGGATCACGGCGACCAACGCGCGCACGCACGAGATCATTCGCGCCGGATTCGCCGAAAGCCCGATGTTCACCGGTCTGATCGATGGCGTCGGGCCGCGCTACTGTCCGAGCATAGAAGACAAGGTGAATCGCTTCGCCGGGAAGGATTCGCATCAGATCTTTCTGGAGCCCGAAGGCCTGTCGACACAGGAGGTCTACCCGAACGGCATTTCGACCTCACTGCCGTTCCACGTGCAGATTGCTGCCGTGCGCTCCATCGTCGGGCTGGAGAACGCGCACATCCTTCGCCCGGGCTACGCGATCGAGTACGACTACTTCGATCCCCGTGAGCTGAAGCCGACTTTCGAGACGCGGTCGATTC
>JBDTIO010000441.1:0-7789 GCA_039936375.1 Caldimonas sp.
GGCGGCTGCGCGAACGGCGAATCTGCTGAACGCTGGCGTCGAGCTTGCCGAGCCACGGCTCGACCGCGCGCAACAGGGCCTGACCGTCGGGGGCGATCTGCACATGGCGGGTGCCGCGAAGAAACAGCGGCGCGCCCAGCTCGTCTTCGAGCCCCTTGATCTGCCGGCTGATCGCCGATTGCGTGACATGCAGCTCATCGGCGGCGGCAACGAAGCTGAGCAGGCGTGCGACCGCTTCGAAGGCGCGGAGGTTGCCCAGGGAAAGCGGCCGTCGGGACAAGGAATTCATGCGCTCAGCGCATTAATCAGCATTCGCGGTTTCATTGGATTACCAGTGCATGAAGAGCCATCATTGCGATGCGTCATTTGGAGAGCAGTCATGATCAGTTCGCAAGAGTCAAAGTCTACCGCGATGGCCGCTGTCGGTGCCCGGAGGTCCTTGTCGTCGGGCCAGGTGTTGACCCTGGGCTCCGGCGGTGGCCAGGTCAGCGTCCTGTGCGGGCGCGTGTGGCTGACCAGCCCGGGCGACCTGGATGATCACGTTCTCGAGGCTGGCGAATCCTTCGACGTGGCCAGCTCGGGTCCGACCCTGATCGAGGCCTGGTACGGCGCCTCGCCGGCCCTCGTCGCCTGGCGTCCGCGGACGATGAGCGAGCGTGCGCGCGACGGCGTCTCGGGCACCTGGGGCCGCTGCTGGGAGTTGATGCATCCAGCCGGCCGCGCCGGCATCGGCACGGCAGCCGCCCTGGCTGGCATCGTCGCCGCTGCGTTGCTGTTCGGCCCGCTCTCCGAGGCTCGTGTTCGCGGTCTCGTCCGGCCGACAGCCGCGGGGGCGCTCTTGCACAATGCGGGCGGCAGCGCGACGGGCGCGACCGAGACGCGAGGATCCTTTGCAGATGGCAGCGACACCGCAGACCGATCGAGCCGCCCTGCGCAAGAAACTGGTCGTCGCGCGCCAGGCGCTGCCTGACCGGCTCGAGCGCGCCGTCCAGCTGCAGAGCGTCCTGCGCGTCTGGCTGGTCGGGCGGCGCGAGACATCGATCGGCGCCTACTGGCCGATCAAGGGCGAATTCGATCCTCTGCCGGCGCTCTATCGCTGGACCGAAGGCGATGCCGACGGCGAGATGCGCCGGATCGGCTTGCCGGTCGCCGACCGAGCCACCTCTTCATTGCGATTTCGTGTCTGGTACCCGGGTTGCGAGATGGAGCTCGACGCCTACGACATCCCCAAGCCGAAAGACACCGACGAGTTCCTGCCGCAGATGCTCGTGGTGCCATGCCTCGGCTTCGGCCCGGGCGGCGTGCGACTCGGCTATGGCGGCGGCTTCTTCGATCGCACGCTCAATGCACTGAAGCCGCGGCCGTTCACGGTGGGCGTCAGCTACACGCACGGCTTTCTGCCGTTCCTGCGCACGTCGCCCGAAGACCTGCCGCTCGACGCCATGCTGACCGAAGACGGCGTGATGTGGCAGCGGCCCTGAGGCGCCGCCGCTCTCAGCGGGCGAGCCGGCGGCAGATCTCGAGCGCGAGCGCCGACTGGTTGAGCGTGTAGAAGTGCAGGCCCGGCGCGCCGCCTTCGACGAGGCGCCGGCAGAGCCGCTCGACGACGTCGAGCCCGAAGGCGCGGATCGATGCCGCGTCGTCCATGAAGCCTTCCATCTTCAGCGCCACCCAGCGTGGAATCTCGATGCCGTCGCGGGCCGCGAACTGGGCGATCTTGGCGAAGTTGTGGAACGGCATGACGCCGGGAACGATGGGCACCTCGACGCCGAGCGCACGCACCTCGTCGACGAAATGGAAATAGGCGTCGGGGTTGAAGAAGAACTGAGTGATCGCCGAATCGGCGCCGGCCTTCACCTTGGCCGCGAAATGCTGCAGGTCGCGCTTGGCGTAGCGCTGCTGCGGGTGGTATTCGGGGTAGGCGGCGACCTCGATGAACCAGTCGCTTCCTTCCTTCTCGCGGATGAATGCGATGAGCTCGCTGGCATAGCGGAACTCGCCGGCCGTCGCCGTGCCGCTCGGCAGATCGCCGCGCAAGGCGACGAGGCGGCGAATGTTTTGTTGCCGATAGGTGTCGAGTGTGAGCGCGATGCCTTCTCGGGTCGAGCCGATGCACGAAATATGCGGCGCCGCCTCCTGGCCGAGCGCGGCGATGTCGACCACGGTGGCCAGCGTCTTGTCGCGCGTCGCGCCGCCGGCGCCGTAAGTGACGCTGAAGAATTCCGGCGCCGCCGCGGCGAGGTCCTGCACCACCGTCTTCAGCTTCTCGCTGCCGACGGACGTGTTGGGCGGAAAGAACTCGAAGCTCACCGGCACGGGCAGATGCAGTGAGGTCATGGCGCTGCTCCGATGCTGCCCTCGCGCGAAGCGCGAAGGAAGAACTCGCGATTGCCGTCGCCGCCGTCGATGGCGCTCGGGAACCAGTCGCGCACGGCCAGCCCGTTATGCGCGCAGGCCTTGCGCAGCTTGGCTTCGACGTGGCCGTAGGCTGCCTTCGACTTGACAAGGCCGCCCTTGCCGATGTCGACGCGTTGCAATTCGAACTGCGGCTTGACGAGTAACAGCAGGTCACCGCTCATCAGCAGCACGAGAGCTGGCAGGACGAGCGCGAGCGAGATGAACGACAGGTCGCCGACGATCAGATCGAAGTTCGCGAGCGGCAACTGCGCCGCCTCGAGGTGGCGCGCGTTGACGCCTTCGAGCACGGTGACGCGATCATCGGCAGCGATGCGCGCGTGAACCTGGCCGTGGCCGACCTCGACGCCGACGACCCGCGCCGCGCCGAGCTGCAGCAGCACGTCGGTGAAGCCGCCGGTGCCCTGGCCGATGTCGAGGCAGACCTTGCCGTTCACGTCGATGCCGGCATGCGCGATCGCGGCCTCGAGCTTCAAGCCGCCGCGCGAGACGAAGCGCAGCTCTGCGTCGTCGGTGATCTCGACCTCGCAATCACTGGGCAGGTCTTCGCCGGCCTTCCTGGTCACCGACCAGCCGGCCGGCGCCAGCCAGCGGACGGCGCCGCTCGCGATCATCCGCTGCGCGGCCGAGCGCGTCGGCGCCAGACCGCGCTGCGTCACGAGCTGATCGGCGCGCATCGGAGCGTCAACGTCCAGACGATGACAAGCGTCGATCAATAGCGATAGGTGTCGGGCTTGTACGGCCCTTCCTTCTTCACGCCGATATACGCCGCTTGTTCGTCGGTCAGCTCGGTCAGCATCGCGCCGACCTTCTTCAGGTGCAGGCGGGCGACCTTCTCGTCGAGGTGCTTGGGCAACACGTAGACCTGGCCGACCTGATAGTGATCCTTGCGCGTGAAGAGCTCGATTTGCGCGATCGTCTGGTTGGCGAAGCTCGAGCTCATCACGAAGCTCGGGTGGCCCGTGCCGCAGCCGAGATTCACGAGCCGGCCTTTGGCCAGCAGGATGATCTTCTTGCCGTCCGGGAAGATCACGTGATCGACCTGCGGCTTGATCTCTTCCCACGCGCAGTTCTTCTCGAGCGAGGCGATGTCGATCTCGTTGTCGAAGTGGCCGATGTTGCAGACGATCGCCTGATCCTTCATCGCTGCCATGTGCTCGTGGCGGATCACGCTCTTGTTGCCGGTGGTGGTGACGAAGATGTCGGCCTTGTCGGCGGCGTACTCCATGGTCACGACCTTGTAGCCTTCCATCGCCGCCTGCAGGGCGTTGATCGGGTCGATCTCGGTGACCCAGACCTGCGCGCTCAGGGCCCGCAGCGCCTGTGCCGAGCCTTTGCCGACGTCGCCGTAACCGGCCACGCAGGCGACTTTGCCGGCGATCATCACGTCGGTGGCGCGCTTGATGCCGTCGACCAGCGATTCACGGCAGCCGTAGAGGTTGTCGAACTTGCTCTTGGTGACGGAGTCGTTGACGTTGATGGCGCGAAACAGCAGCGTGCCCTTGGCGCTCATTTCCTTCAGGCGGTGCACGCCGGTGGTCGTCTCTTCGGTCACACCGATGATCTCGGCGCTCTTGCGGCTGTACCAGGTCGGGTCTTCGGCGAGCTTGGCCTTGATGCTGGCGTAGAGGCAGGTCTCTTCTTCGCTCGTCGGCTCGGCGATGACGCCCTGGTCCTTCTCGGCACGCTTGCCGAGGTGCATCAGCAAGGTCGCGTCGCCGCCGTCGTCGAGGATCATGTTCGGGCCTTCGCCGTTCGATCCCGCAGCGCCGGTGGCGCTGCCCTTCGAGCCCTCGCCGAACTCGAAGATGCGGTGCGTGTAGTCCCAGTAGTCGGTCAACGACTCGCCCTTGTAGGCGAACACCGGTGTGCCCTGCGCGGCGAGCGCGGCAGCGGCGTGGTCCTGCGTCGAGAAGATGTTGCACGAGGCCCAGCGCACGTCGGCGCCGAGCGCCTGCAAGGTCTCGACCAGCACGGCGGTCTGGATCGTCATGTGCAGGCTGCCGGCGATGCGCGCACCCTTCAGCGGTTGGGTCTTGGCGAACTCCTCGCGGATCGACATGAGGCCGGGCATCTCGGTCTCGGCGATCCTGATTTCTTTCCTGCCCCAGTCGGCGAGCTTAATGTCGGCGACGACGTGAGAGGCGGCAGCGTGAGGCTTCAATACGGCGTTCATTCGAAAACTCCAAAAACAGCAGCGATGGCGATGGCGAAACCCGCACGCCGGCACTGCTGAAGGGAGTCTGGGCTCACCCACGAGGCCATCGTGCGGGTGAGCGCGGTTGCAAGGGACGCGGCTCGAATGTCGAGCCGCTTTGCCAGCCTTCCGAGCCTGGGGCCCGCCGCGATCGGCCGGGCCTTGCAACGCTCCTCGGAAGCCGGCAATTCTAGCGGCGTCTCGGCGGCCGTGCAGGATCCCTATCATCGATGCGTGATCCCGCCCTCCGTTCTGTCATGGGCGCGTTGCGACCCGCGGCGATTGCGCGGCGTGCAGGGCGTTCTCACCGACATCGACGACACGCTGACGACCGAGGGCGTCATTCCGCTCGGGGTCGTGGCGGCGCTTGCGGCGCTGCGCGCGTCCGGCTTGCCCGTCATCGCCGTCACCGGCCGGCCGATGGGTTGGAGCCGGCCGATCGCCGACGAAACCCCGCTCGCGGCCGTGGTGGCCGAGAACGGCTCGGTCGCGCTGTTTCGCGACGGAGGCGAGCTACACGTCGAGTATGTCGACGCCGAATCGACCCGGAGCAGCAACGCCATCCGCCTGCGTGCCGTCGCCGCGCGCATCGTTGCCGAAGTGCCGGGCGCGACGCTGGCACGCGACAGCGCCGGCCGTGTCACCGACATCGCCGTCGATCACTCGGAATTCACGCGGCTCGACGACGCGCGCATCGCCCGCGTCGCCGCGCTGATGCGCGAAGAGGGCATGAACGCGACCGTGAGCTCGATCCACATCAACGGCTGGTACGGCGCGCACACCAAGCTGAGCGGCGCGACGTGGATCGTGCGTCGCCTGCTCCGCCGCGACCTCGCGGCCGAGCGCGAGCGCTGGCTCTATGTCGGCGACTCGACCAACGACGAGCTCATGTTCGCGAGCTTTCCGCTTTCCGTCGGGGTTGCCAATCTCGCCGATTTCGCCGAATGCCTGCAGCAATGGCCCGCCTACATCACGCCGCACGAGCGGGGCCGCGGCTTCGTCGAGGTCGCCGAGGCCTTGCTCTCGGCCCGCGGCGAATGAGCGAGGCCCGGGCGCTGCCGACGCTCGTCGTCGCCGCCGCGCTGGGCCTGGGCACCGCCGTCTCGCTCGGGCTGGCCCGCTTCGCCTACGCGCTGCTCCTTCCGGCGATGCGCGCTGATCTCGGCTGGAGCTATCTGCTCGCCGGCGCGATGAACACGGTCAACGCGGCTGGCTATCTTGCCGGCGCATTGATCGCGCCGAGCTGCCTCGAGCGGGCCGATGCGCGCTCGGTCTTCATCGGCGGCAGCATGGCGACGGCGGCGGCGTTGCTCGGCCACGGCCTCGTGACGAGCGACCCGGCGCTCTTCGCGGTGCGCTTTCTCGCCGGGGTCGTCAGCGCGGTGGCCTTCATCGCCGGCGGCCTGCTCGCGACACGACTGGCTGCGGCTGCGATGGTTTCACGGAGTGGACGGTCGGCCAGCGCGGGGCTGGTGCTCGGCATGTACTACGGTGGCACGGGTCTGGGCATCTTCGCGTCGGCGATCGTCGTTCCCTGGTTCATCGGCCGCACCGTCGCCCATGCGTGGCAGGGCGCGTGGATCGCGCTCGCCGCGCTTGCCGTTGCCGCCACGCTTGCCGCCGCGTCGGCGACGCGAACGCTGGCGCAGGCGGTGCCACCGGCTGCGGCGCGCGAAAGGCGACGCCGCTTCGCCTGGGCCGCGTTCACCCCGGCGCTCGTTGCCTACCTGCTGTTCGGCGTCGGCTATATCGGCTACATGACCTTCGTGATCACGCTGCTGCGCGATGAGCACGTGGCCGACCGGCTCACCGACGCGTTCTTCGCGATGCTCGGGCTTGCCGTGGTGGTTTCGCCGTGGCTCTGGGCGCGCGTGCTGCAGCGTTTTCGCGGCGGTGTCGCCTTCGCGTTGCTGAGCGCGTTGCTCGCCGTGGCCACACTGATCCCGGTGCTCGGCGCGCAAGTGCTCGCGGTCTTCGCCTCGGGGCTGCTGTTCGGCGGCGTTTTCCTGTCGCTCGTCGCATCGACGACTTCGCTGATCCGCCACAACCTCGTCGCCGCCGAATGGCCGGCGGCCATCGCCGCATTCACGATCGTCTTCGCGGCCGGGCAGATCGTCGGCCCGAGCCTGGTCGGCCTGATCGCCGACCACTTCGGCGGCTTGCGTGCCGGCTTCGCGTTTTCTTCGGCCGTGCTGGCGCTCGGCGCCCTGGCCGCGCTCGGGCAAAGGCCGCTGACGGCTCGGACGACCTGACCCGCCGCTTCAGACGCCGAGAAACTCGCGCAGCCGCTCGCGTTCTTCGCCGAGCTCGCGCCGGAAGTCGGGTTCGCGAATGGAGCCGTTCGCATAACGGACCTCGAGTTGCAGGCGTCCGTCGCGCGCCGACGCATTGCCCCAGCCGACGACGCGCTCCTGCCAGAGCAGAGGCAAGGCGTAGTAGCCGAGCGTGCGCTTGGGCGCCGGCGTGTAGGCCTCAAAGCGATAGGCCCAGCCCCAGAGCAGCTCGAAGCGGCGCCGGTCCCAGACGATCGGATCGAAGGGCGCGAGCAGGCGCACCCGCGCATCGGGCGCATGCCGGCTCGAGCGCGGGTTCTCGTCGGCGGGCCAGTACCAGGTGACGCCGTCGATGCGCGTGCTTGCCAGGGAGTCGCGCGCGCCGGCCAGGGCGGCGCGGGTCTCGGCGCCGAGATGCGGCGCGCCGTAACCGAGCAGATAGACCAGATGGACGAAGCTCGACGCCGGCAACGGCGCGTACTTGCGCACGATCAGCTCGACGAGCGCTGCGGCCCGCTCGGCGCGGGCCCGCGCGCTGTTGTCGATCGGCGGATGGTCCGCGGCTTCGTAGATGCGGATGCCCTTGTCGCGCCGCTTGATGCGCAAGAGGCCGCGGTAGTGCATGTCATCGAGCAGGTGCGTCGTCGCGTTGCTCGAGCCGCCCCAGGCGTTGGTCGTGCGGCCGTGCGCGAATTGCTGGTCGACGAGCCGCGGGTGCGTCGGACCGTGCTCGCGAACGAAGGCGAGCACGTCGCCTGCCTTCTTCTTCATGGCCGGAGTCCACACCCGCTTGGCGACGCGCGGGTGCATCAGTGCCAGATGGCGGCGCGGCAGAAAGCCGTAGTTGACGAGACAGTCCTCGTCGATCTTGAGTCGCGTGTAGGCGCGCTCGAGGTCGCCGGCG
>JBDTIO010000442.1:0-2525 GCA_039936375.1 Caldimonas sp.
CGACGGCGTCTACGACGGCGAGGCCTTCGTCGATTCCGACGGCGTCGTCGACGAGGCGCTCCGCATCGCCATGCGCATCACGAAGACGGGCGGCGCCGACATCGAACGGGCACAGCTTTCGTTCGACATGAGCGGCTCGTCGCCGCCGTGCAAGGGGCCGATGAACAGCGTCATCGCGACCACGCGCTCGTCGATCTACCTGGCCGTCAAGCACATCTTTCCGGAAGCCGCGATCAACGCCGGCACCTTCGAGCCGCTGCGCATCGTCGACCCCGACGGCACCTTTCTCTACGCGCACTATCCGCGGCCCGTCTCGGGCTGCGCCGCCGAGGTGAGCCAGCGTATTGCCGAGGCGGTGTTCGCGGCGCTCGGCAAGGCGATTCCCGATCAGCTCTTCGGCGCCCCGGCCGGCACCAGCGGCAACCTCGGCGTCGGCGGCTTCGACCCGTTGAAGAACCGCGCCTACGTGATGTACGTGATCTCGGGCGGCGGCTACGGCGGCAGCCCGGCGGGCGACGGCATCTCGAACGGCTGCTCGACGATCGGCATCTCGAAGACGACGCCGATCGAGATCATGGAGCAGCTCTACCCCGTGCTGTTCGAGGAGTACTCGTTGCACGAAGGCTCCGGGGGTGCCGGCGAGCACCGTGGCGGCTTCGGCGTGAACTACCGCATCAAACTGCGCCGTGGCGATGCGCGCGTCTCGATGGTCATGGACCACGGCCGCGCCGGGCCGCCCGGTGCGCAGGGCGGCGGCGCCGGCGGCACCAACAAGGTCAGCATCATCCGCAACGGCGTTACCTACGTGCCGCCGCATCTCTCGAAGGATCAGGACATCGAGATCCACGCCGGCGACGTGATCGCCGTCTCGACGCCCGGCGGCGGCGGCGTCGGGCCGGCGTCAGCGCGGCCCGCCGCCGCGGTGGAGCGCGATCTCGCGCTCGGCTACTACAGCGTCGAGGCATCCAGCCGCGCCTTCGCTTTCCCAGGCTCGTGACGATGGAAGGCGCCGCGGTGGCCAGCCCCTGCATCGATGTCTGCGCGATCGACCCGCGTACCGGCTGGTGCCAAGGCTGCCTCAGGACGATCGACGAGATCGCCGCCTGGGGCGTGCTCGACGACGCGATGAGACGCGAGGTCTTGCGCTGCCTGCCGGTGCGTCGTGAGAGCCTGGCGCCATCGAGCATGGAGGACGCCTCATGAAACAGGTCGACTTCTGGTTCGATCCGATCTCGCCGTACGCCTACCTCGCGTTCGAGCGCCTGCCCGAGGCCTTCCTCGGCCTGTCGTACAGCGTCTCGTACCGCCCCATCGTCTTCGGTGCCTTGCTCAAGCACCATGCACACAAGGGGCCGGCCGAGATCGAGCCGAAGCGCGCCTGGACCTTTCGCCAGGTGCACTGGCTCGCCCATTGCGTCGGCATCGCCATCGACACGCCGCTGCGCCATCCGTTCAATCCGCTCGCCCTCGCTCGCCTCGCCTGGGCCTGCGCCGCTCCGGGCGCGACGCCGAACCGGTTCGTCTGCGAAGAGGTGCTGCGCCATGTCTGGCTCGGCGGTGCCGACGCCGAAGAACCGGCACGCGTGGCGGCATTGCGCGAGCGCCTGGCGCCGCCGCTCGATCCCGCCGGCGACGAGGCCAGGCAGCGACTGCGCGACGCCACCGACGCGGCGATCACCCGTGGCCTCTTCGGCGTGCCGACGGTCGGCATCGACGACAAGCTTTTCTGGGGCTTCGATGCGCTCGAGATGGCCGCCGCCTTCGCCCGCGGCGACCCGTGGTTCGACGGGCCGCACTGGCAGCGCGAAGGCGCGCCTCGGCCGGGCCTGGCACGACGATGAAGCAGCCCCGGCGACACCGGGGCGAGCCTACCCATAGCGTTAACAGGCTTAGCGCGCATCGGGTGCCGGCGCCGCGGGGTTTCACCGGAGTTTTCCTGAAAATTTTTTCTCGGCCGGCAAGTCAAGATGCGCGTTGCCGCAAAGCGGCGACTAATCCATCTGGGAGGGAGTTTCAGCATGGTTACAGCAGCAGTACCGGTCAAGGCCAGGATCGGCAAACCGATGACGCGCGAAGAGCGCAAGGTCATCTTCGCTTCGAGCGTCGGCACGATCTTCGAGTGGTACGACTTCTATCTCTACTGGTCGCTGGCCGGCATCATCGTCAAGCAGTTCTTCTCGTTGCTCGACCCGACGGCGGCCTTCATTGCCTCGCTGATGGCTTTCGCCGCAGGCTTCCTGGTGCGCCCGTTCGGGGCTCTCGTGTTCGGCCGTCTCGGCGACATGATCGGCCGCAAGTACACCTTCCTCGTGACGATCATGATCATGGGCTTGTCGACGGTAGCGGTCGGCATCCTGCCGACGTATGCCTCGATCGGCATGGCGGCGCCGATCATCCTCGTCGCCTTGCGCCTGCTGCAGGGCCTGGCTCTCGGCGGCGAGTATGGTGGTGCGGCGACCTATATCGCCGAGCACGCGCCGCAGGGAAAGCGCGGCGCCTACACGTCGTGGATCCAGACTACGGCG
>JBDTIO010000443.1:0-9971 GCA_039936375.1 Caldimonas sp.
GGATCGATGCGCAGCAGGAAGGCTTTCTTGTCGGGGCTCGCCATCGCAGGCGGTTCGTCGCGTCGCGTCGACTTCAGGCGTAGAGCGTGCCGGTGTTGACGACTGGTGTCGCGTCGTGGTCGGAGCAGAGCACGACGAGCAGGTTGCTCACCATTGCCGCGCGTCGCTCGTCGTCGAGCTGCACGACGCCGCGCTCGGACAGGCTGTTGAGAGCCATCTCGACCATGCCGACCGCGCCGGCGACGATCTTCGTGCGCGCCGCGATCACCGCTTCGGCCTGCTGACGGCGCAGCATCGTGCCGGCAATCTCCGGTGCGTAGGCGAGATGGGTGAGCTTGGCATCGACGACGACGATGCCGGCCTGGGCGAAGCGCTGCTGCAGCTCGTTGCGCAACGCGGCCGACACTTCCTCGGTGCCCGAGCGGAGCGTCACCTCGTGCACGCCTTTGGCGTCCGGTTCCTCGAAGTTGTCGTAGGCGTAGCTCAGGGCCAGATGGCGCACCGCCGATTCCGCTTGCGTCAGCACGTAGGCTTCGTAGTTCTCGACGTCGTAGCTGGCCTTGGCGGTGTCGTCGACGCGCCAGACGACGGTCGCGGCGATCTCGATCGGGTTGCCGCGCTTGTCGTTCACCTTCAGCTTTTCGCTGTTGAAGTTGTGCGCGCGCACCGACATCTTGGTCTTGGTGTAGAACGGATTGGCCCAGCGCAGGCCGCGCTCGCGATCGGTGCCGCGATAGCTGCCGAAGAGCAGCAGCAGCGCCGCCTGGTTCGGCTGCAGCATGTAAAGGCCGCCGAGGCACCAGAAGGCGACGATCACGGCGACGACGAGGAGCACCAGCGTCGGCCCCATCGGCCGTGCCGCCATCAGGCCGGCCGCCAGCAGCAGCGTGATCAGTCCGACCGCGATGTAGATGAAGCCGCTGGTCGTCGAGGCTTGCCGTTCTTCGGCCGATTGCGTCGTCATAACATTGCTCCTGAAGGATCGCCTCGCCCGGTGACGCTCTGTCGCTGATGGCGAAGTGATATCACTCTAGTAGCAACTTGCGGGGCCGTCAAGCCTCCTGCGTGGCGTCGAGCCCGACCAATGCCGGGTCGCCGCGGCCCAAGCGCAGCAGCACCGGCGGCTCGCCGGTGAGATCGACGACGGTGGTCGGCCGCATCGGGCAGGCGCCGGCATCGACGATCGCCTGCACGACTTTCTCGAAGCGGGCGCGGATCAGCTCCGGATCGTTCATCGGCTCGCTTTCGCCGGGTGCGATCAGCGTCGTGGCAAGCAGCGGCTGGCCGAGCAGATCGAGCAGGGCGCTCGTCACCGCATGGTCGGGCACGCGCAGGCCGATCGTTCGTCGCGACGGATGCGAGAGCCGGCGCGGCACCTCCTTCGTCGCTTCGAGGATGAAGGTGAAGGGGCCCGGTGTCGCCGCCTTGAGCAGCCGGTACTGCTTGTTGTCGACGCGCGCGTAGCTCGACACCTCGGAGAGATCGCGGCAGAGCAGCGTCAGGTGATGCCGATCGTCGACGGCGCGAATTCGGCGCAGCGCTTCGGCGGCCGCCTTGTCGTCGAGATGGCAGACCAGGGCGTAACTCGAATCGGTAGGGATCGCGGCGACGCCGCCGCCGTGCAGGATCTGTGCTGCCTGCTTGAGCAGGCGCTGCTGCGGATTCGTCGGGTGGACTTCGAAATACTGGGCCATGCGCCGATTGTCGGCGCGACCTCAATCGTCAGCCGGCAACGTGGATTCGCGACTCGAGTGCTTCCCACACCGGCGTCAGGCCAGACGGCAGTGGCGGCAGGCCGCCGAGATCGATGCGGCTTTCCTCGGGACTGTGGAAATCGCTGCCGCGCGAGGCGAGCAGGTCGAACTCGCGCGCCGCGTCGGCGTAGCGAACGGCGTCGGCGGCGCTGTGTGCACCGGTCACCACCTCGACACCGCGCCCGCCCAGCGCCTTGAACTCCGTGAAGAGCGCGTACTCCTCGGTCGGCGTGAATTTATAGCGCGCCGGGTGCGCCACCACGGCGATGCCACTGGCGTCGCCGATCCAGGTCACGGCGTCGCGCAAGGTGGCCCAGCGATGCGGCACGAAACCTGGCTTGCCTTCGACGAGATAGCGGCGAAACACTTCCTGCGTGTTCGCGCAGGCGCCGCTGTCGACGAGGAAGCGTGCGAAGTGCGTGCGCGAGATGAGGTCGGGGTTGCCGACGAATCGCAGCGCGCCTTCGTAGGCGCCCGTGATGCCGACCTTGGCGAGCTCGTCGGCCATCTCTCGGGCCCGCGCCTCGCGGCCACCGCGAGTCGCCTTCAGGCCCGCCGCAAGGCGCCCATCGCCAGCGTCGAAACCGAGCCCGACGATGTGCACCGTAATGCCGGCAAAGGTGACCGATATCTCGGTGCCGGTGAGACAAGGGAGCCCGAGCGCGCGAGCCGCGTCGACGGCGCGCTTCTGGCCGTCGATCTCGTCGTGGTCGGTCAGCGCCCAGAGCTCCACGCCGTTGGCCTTGGCCCGCGCCGCGACGGCTTCCGGTTCGAGCGTGCCGTCGGAGACGGTGGAGTGGCAGTGCAGGTCGGCGTTCATGGTCTTCAGTCCATCATAGTTTGCTCTGAGGTATGAGTGCGTGATGGCGAAGGTTCAAAGCCAAAGACCATCGAGCAAGCAGCGCCGGCGCGCCCCGATCGCGGGCAGGCGCTCGCGATCGGGCCTTCGGCCTGACTTCCCTGCGCTGCTCGGTCTGCCAAGGCGGCTGCGGAACTCGCCCTTTTGCTCGCTGCGCGAGCAACTGAGCTCAAACAGTCCTCGCCGTCCCCGGCCTGCGGCCGGGGCAACCTTGTCAGCCCCGCGCTGCTCGGCGCTCACGACAGCCCGCGACCGGGGCACGCCCGACGCTGCAAGGCGCGCTCTGGAATGCGCGCATGAGGCAACGACTCGGGCTCGGGCTCAGGCGCAGGGTGGCCGGGTCGACGCGCATCTGCGGCGCCGATAAGCGCAGAAAGCGCAAGGTTGCCCTCGCGCAGCGAGGGACGGCGAAGATTGTCTGAACACCGAAGGCCGGCGCAGCCGGACTGAGGGCGAGTTCCGCAGCCGCCTTGCGCTTTCGAGCATCGCAGGGAAGTCCCGCGCAGCGGGACCGCCGCAGCTAAGCGACGGCCCGGCCACCCTGCGCCTGAGCCTCGCTCGGACAGTCAAACGCCAAACGCCAAACGCCGAACGCCGAACGCCGGCGGCCTCTATCCCGCCGTCACCGCGATGGTGTTGTCGTCGGGCTTTCTATCGATGAGCTTGTTCAGCGGGTCGATGCCGGCCTTCACCGGACGCTTGTCGACCGTCATCGTGAACGTCGATTCCTCCTTCGTCAGGCGCTTCCTCTCGATGGCGATTGCGTCGCCGTTGGCGTCGACGACGCCGATGTCGATCAGGTCGTCGAGCGGTGCGTCGGTCTCCTTGCCCAGTTCGTCGGCGACCCGCTTCTTGGCGATCACCTGCATCGTCACTTCCCAGCGGCCGCCGGCGACTTTTTTCATCGTCGCGCTGATGGCCCGGTTGTCGTAGACCACGATCTTGTTGAAGAGATCGTCGACGAGATACTGCATGTCGGGCGGCGTCACCTCTCGGATGCGTGCGATCAGCTCGGTCGTGTTCGGATAGGGCGGCCCCTTGAACGCATGCGCATCGCGGAAGATGCGGAGGGCGCGGTTCAGATGATCTTCCCCGATGTAGTCGGCCAGCGCGTACATGACGAGACTGCCCTTGTTGTAGTGGATGTAGGGCTGGTTTTCGACGCGCGACAGCGGCAACTCCTTCTTCTGCTCGAAAGCCCGCCCGCGCAGATAGCCGTTTAGTTCGTAATTCAGGAAACGGCGCATCTTCGCCGTGCCGAACTTCTTCTTCATCACCATCAGCGCGGAGTACTGCGCCAGCGACTCGACCAGCATCGTGCTGCCCTGCACGTCCGCCGCGGCCACCTGGTGCCCCCACCACTGATGCGCCGCCTCGTGCGCGGTCACGTAGTAGGGATAGTCGATGTCTTTCGGGTCGTCGCGCTTGACCCGGGCGATGAAGCCGATCCCCTCCGAAAACGGAATCGTGTTCGGGAACGACTGCGCAAAGGTCGCGTAGCGCGGGAACTCGACGATCCGGAGCTGGCGGTACTGGTACGGCCCGAAGTTGGCGCTGCAATAGGCGAGCGCGTCTTTCGCGGCGGCGTCCATCGAGTCGAGGTCGAACTCGTGGCCGGGCTGGTAGTAGATGCCGAGCGCCACGTCGCCCTTCGGGCCGTGCCATACGTCCTGCTTCAGCGCATAGCGGGCCGACTGGAAGGCGAAGAAATCGAGGATCGGCGCGTCCATCCTGTAGTGGAAGAAGCGCCTGCCGCCTTCGCTCCATTCGCGTTGCAGGTAGCCGGGCGAGATGGCTGTCTGATCGGCCTCGGTCGAGACGGTGGCGTCGAAGTCGATGAAGTCGGAATCGTGCTCGAGGAAATTGAACTGCAGGCCGGCGGGATCGTCGCGGTCGCGCATTCGTTCCTTCGGCGCGAGGCCGAACTTCTTCCGGTCCTGGTCGCGGGACAACTCGACGTGCTCCTGGTAGCCGATCAGCGGCAGCATCTCCTGGCCGTTGATGAAGGTGCCGTTGTAGACGACGGCGGTGTTCGAGCCTTCGTTGGTGAAGCCGCGCGTCGGCAGCTCGAGGTCGAAGGCGAGCGTCGTCGTCGCGCCCGGCGCTAGCGGCGGATCGACCCTGTAGCGGCGCACGCCGATCGCGGCGTTGTCGTCGACCAGGCGCGCCGGCACGCCGAGATCGAGCTGGTGTATTACGAGCTGTCGGCCGGCCAGGAAATTGAGGTCGAGCATTGTCACGGGCGTGCCGGTCTTGTTCTCGATCGCATAGCGGCCGCGCATGCGCACCCGCTGCTCGGCGGGATAGAGATCGACGGCCAGCGTCACCGCCGTGATCTTCGGTTGCGGGTCGGTGGCCATGACCTTGTAGCGCTTTTCGTAGTCGGCCTGGCGCGCGTCGCGGTCGTAGCCCGTCTCGTAGTGATTGAGGATGTTGGTGTTCCAGAAGATGTAGCCGCCGAGCGCCACGAAGACGATCGCCGAGAAGCCGACCAGCGCCAGCGTCGGTGCGGTGAGGCGCGCCCACGCCTGGCTCCCGCGCTCGCGCCAGGAGCTCGGCGTGCCGCGCGTCCAGAACAGGTGCGCCGCCACGAGCAGCAGCACCGATGCAGCCGCCCAGTAAGCCTGAAAGGCGCGCAGTCGAGGCAGGAAGTGGCCATAGCCATTCATGTCCGAATACATGGCGCCCGGCACGCTGGCGAACTTGTAGAGGTTGTGCTCGAGGCCGAGTGGTCCGGCGAACAGCAGCAAGGCGTAGTAGACGACCATCATGAAGTGGCCGACGTACTTGTTGTCGACGACCGAATGCACCGTGATGGCCAGAGCGCAGACGAGCCAGTAGTTGACGAGGTCGATGGAGAACAGGTCGTAGAGGTAGAGGCCGGGCTCGAAGCGCGTGTAGCCCTTCACCGCCTGGATCGTCATACCGCAGAGCATGAGCAGCACTTGCAGAACGACCGGCACCAGCATCAGCGCAAGCAACTTGCTGACGAGCGGCAGCCAGGTCGGCGTGGGCAGGGCGTCGCAGATCTGGTCGAGCCGGTTGTCGCGTTCACGCCAGACCAGCTCGCCGGCGTAGAAGGCGATGATGATGAGCATGAAGGCGGCGAAGCTGCCCGACACGAGCTCCATCATCTGGAACGTCAGCGGCCAGGTGCTGGTTCCGTAGATGTCGCCGACGGTGGTGCTGGCGAAGACGAGAAACAGCAGCCCGGCCAGGACCAGAACGCCGAAGTAGATGTTCTTCGTCGTCTCGCGGAATTCCAGCCAGGCACGGTGCGGCACGAGGCGCCACGCTGGCGTCGGCCGAAGGGCAGCCGTCGGCGTTCGCCGCAACGTTGCTGCCGGCGCACCGGCGGGATCAACCTGCGCTGCCGGGTCGACGATTTCTTTCGCCAGCTTTGGTGAAGGTGCGCTCATCGCGTTGGTGAACGAGAAGCGCCAGAAGCAGAGACCGGAGATGACGACGGCGATGCCGAGCCAGAGCAGCCGGTTCCAGAGCAGCACGCCCTCGAACGGAACCAGGCGGGTGTTCCGCTCGGCGATGGTCCAGTATTCGGTGATGGTGCTGATGGCGCGGCTGGCGAACGGATCGATGAGTGCCGCCAGGGTCTTGTTGTCGACGTCGCGAACGAGCTGCAGGGAAATCAGCCAGCCGATCAGCGCCAGCACGCTGCCAACGTAGACGGGCAGCATCTTTTTCGTCGTCGCAGCGAGGCTGAAGAAGACGCTGCCGATGAGCAAGGCGTTCGGCAGCAGCACGGTCCAGTAGGGCGACAGGTAGGCGGCGAGGCGGTTCGGACCGAGTCGTTCGGTGTCGATGCCGGGCAGCAGCGTGGCGAAGAAGGCGCCGAGGCCCAGGCTGGAAAACACGACGACGAGCACGAAGAAAGCGCCGACGAACCGGCCGCCGAGATAGTCGAGCTTGCCGATCGGCGCAGTGAAGAAAAAGCCCTGAGTCCGGTACTCGACGTCCTGCTGCACGGCGCGGCCCATGATCGCAGCCATGACGGTGATGCCGAAGATGCCGAGCACGGCCACGGTCTGGGCCAGGGCGAAGGGCGAGTTCACCGCGACCTTGCCGCTGCCGAACGAGATGTTCGCGTCCTTGAAGAGGCCGCCGGCGGCGGCGATCCAGAGCAGCGAAAGCGCGAAGAAGACGAGGAAGTAGACCCAGGTCGAGATCAGCTTCAGGCGCGAGCGGAATTCGAAGGCGGCGATCGCGAGAAAACTCATGCGTGGCCGCCGATGGCGACGAAGTAGGCGTCGTCGAGCGTGGCCTCGACAGGCGCAAAAGCAAGCCCGGGAGAGGCATCGGCGAGGACGTGCACCGTTGTCTTGCCCGTGTAGAGCCGCGTCGATATGACCTTGTGCTGTTCGCGCAGGGCCACCACCTCGCCGCGTGTGACCGAGGCTTCCCAGATGCGGCCGGCCAGCGCGTCGGTGAGCTGCTCCGGCGTGCCGGTGGCCAGCACCTTGCCCTTGTTCATGATCGCCAGTTGCGGGCAGAGATCGCTGACGTCGGAGACGATGTGGGTCGACAGCAGCACGATCACTTCTTCGCCGATCTCGACCAGCAGGTTGTGAAAGCGCGTTCGCTCTTCCGGGTCGAGGCCGGCCGTCGGCTCGTCGACGATGACGAGCTTGGGGTTGCCGAGCAACGCCTGGGCGATGCCGAATCGTTGCCGCATGCCGCCGGAAAAACCGCCGAGCGCTTTCTTGCGCACGTCGTAGAGGTTGGTCTGGCGCAGCAGCGTCTCGACCGCGATGTGACGCTCGGTGCGATCGGCCAGGCCCTTCAGGCGGGCCAGGTGGTCGAGCATGTCTTGGGCGTTGACCTTCGGGTAGACGCCGAAATCCTGCGGCAGATAGCCGAGCACACGACGCACGCCGGCCTTGTCGCGCAAGACGTTGATGTGCGTGCCGCGACCTGCGTCGACGAGCTGGGCCGAGCCGTGGTCGGCGTCCTGCAAGGTGGCCAGGGTGCGCATCAACGTCGACTTGCCGGCGCCGTTCGGCCCGAGCAAGCCGAACATGCCGGTCGGGATGGACAGGCTGACCTCGTCGAGCGCGCGCACGCCATTGGCATAGGTCTTGGAGAGTCCCGTGATGTGCAGTTCCATGGCGGCGAGTCTGGCGCGGCGAAGCGCAGAAATGAAGCGACTTGCGATGAGCCGCCAATCGGGCGGGTCAGGCTGGCGGCGAGGTGACGCCCGCGGGCGGATCGGCGGCGACGACGATCATCTGCAGGCGCTCCTCGCCGTTGTAGCTGTCGAGTTCGAGGCGATAGGCCAGGCGCAGCCGCCCACCCACCGGCTCGATGCGGCCGAACCAGATGGCCTCGCGCACGGCGCCGTTCAGACACAGCGTCAGCTTCAGGTGCTTTTCGCCGACGAGGCGTTGCGAGATGACCTCGACGACATCGCAGAAGATCGGTGCTTCGAACGCCGCGCCCCAGACCTCGCGCTCGATCAGGCGCACCGTGTCGGCATTCCAGTGCTGCGGCGGCAGCGGCCCGTCGGTGGCGACGCGTCGCTCGGTCGGCGCCGCGCCGAGGCTGAGCGCCGCGTCGCGCAGGGCCGAGCGAAAGGTGTCGAGATCGGCGCTGCCGATGGTGCAGCCGGCCGCCATCGAGTGGCCGCCGAAACGCAGCAGGAGAAGTGGCCAGCGCTTGCTGACGAGGTCTAGGGCGTCGCGCAGGTGCAGGCCTTCGACCGATCGGCCGGAGCCTTTGAGCGAGCCGTCCTGGCCCCGGGCGAAGACGAAGGTCGGCCGATGCAGGCGATCTTTCAGGCGCGAGGCGATGATGCCGACGACGCCTTCGTGAAAGCTCTCGTGGAAGACCGCGAAGGCAGGCGCGACGCTGCCGGCGGCGGCGAGCGCAACATCGACGAGCGCCTCGGCGTCTTCGCGCATGCCGGCCTCGAGCTTGCGTCGCTCGCGGTTGATGGCGTCGAGCATCGTAGCCAGCTCGTGGGCGCGCGCGGCGTCGTCGCTGAGCAGGCATTCGATGCCGAGCGTCATGTCGGCGAGGCGACCGGCGGCGTTCAGGCGAGGCCCGATGGCAAAGCCGAAATCGGCGGCGCTGGCCCGGCGCGGATCCCGGCCGGCGACGGTGAACAGCGCGGCGATGCCGGGCTGCATGCGCCCGGCGCGAATTCGCTTCAGGCCTTGCGCGACCAGGCAACGGTTGTTGCGGTCGAGGCGAACGACATCGGCCACCGTGCCGAGCGCGACGAGGTCGAGCAAGGCATCGAGGCGCGGCTGATTCGCCGCATCGAACTCGCCGCGTTCACGCAGCTCGGCGCGCAGCGCCAGCAGCACGTAGAAGGCGACGCCGCAGCCGGCCAGGTGCTTGCTGGCGAAGGTGCAATCGGGCTGGTTCGGGTCGACGACGACGTCGGCGCCCGGCAGCACAACCTGGCCGTCGACCTGCGCGGGCAGGTGGTGATCGGTGACGACGACGCTGAGCCCGTGGGCCGCCGCGTGGGCGACGCCTTCGAGGCTGGCGATGCCGTTGTCGACCGTGACCAGCACATCGGGCGCGGCGGTGGCGATCGCCAGGTCGACGATGGCCGGCGTTAGGCCGTAGCCGTGAACGCGCCGGTCGGGCACGACGTAGGCGAGGTTCGCGGCATCGGCGCCGAGCAGCTTCAGGCCGCGCAGGATCACGGCGCAGGCGGTCGCGCCGTCGCAGTCGTAGTCGGCGACGATGCAGATGCGGCTGCTGGCGCCGATCGCGTCGGCGAGCAGGGTCGCCGCCTCGGCGCCGCCGAGCAGGCCGGCCGGTGGCAGCAACGTGGCAAGAGAATTCTCGAGCTCGTCGGCGCTCTTGACGCCGCGCCCGGCGAAGAGCCGCGCCAGCAGCGGGTGGACGCCCGCCTGCTCGAGCGCCCAGGCGGTGCGCGGCGGCACATCGCGGCTTTCGATCGAGATCGGTTCGTTCGTCATGCGGCTCAGAGATGTTCGAGGAGGGCGTGCGGCTCGACGCGCCGCCAAGGCGCCACCAGGCGCTGCCAGAGCGGTTGCGGCCGGCGCTCGAAGCGGGCCGCTGTGCGCTCGCCACAAAGCGTCAGCAGGGCCGGTTCGTTGCGCTGCGCGCTCGCCAGCAAGTCAGCCATGCGGCCGACGTCGAGCGCTCGCCAGGCTTCGGCCCAGGCCGCCCAGTCGGCGGCGAACAGCGGTGCCCGAAGGGAAGCGGCGACCTCCGGCGTCGCCGCCGGATCGGCCGTCTGGGCCCGGCCGCAACCGCTCAGCCAGAACGAGTTGACGACGAGCTCGCCGCGGTCTTCGCGTTCCTCGTTGATCGGATGCGTGTGCAAGACGAGCTGCACTTCGCTTTGCAGACGGCGCACGAGC
>JBDTIO010000444.1:0-3735 GCA_039936375.1 Caldimonas sp.
AGATCCAGGGCATCACGAAAGAGATCATGCAGGTGGCGCTGGCCCAGGCCAAGGAAGCGCGCCTGCACATCCTCGGCAAGATGACCGAGGCGATGGGCACCGCGAACACCGAGGTCTCGCAGTTCGCACCGCGCCTGTACACGATGAAGATCAACCCGGAGAAGATCCGCGACGTGATCGGCAAGGGCGGCTCGACGATCCGGGCCTTGACCGAAGAGACCGGTTGCACGATCGACATCGGCGAAGACGGCACGATCACGATCGCCTCGACGGACGCCGACAAGGCCGAGTTCGCGAAGAAGCGCATCGAACAGATCACGGCCGAGGTCGAAGTGGGCAAGGTCTACGAAGGCCCGATCACCAAGATCCTCGACTTCGGTGCCCTCGTGAACCTCATGCCCGGCAAGGACGGCCTGCTGCACATCAGCCAGATCGCGCATCAGCGTGTCGAGAAGGTCACCGACTTCCTGAAGGAAGGCCAGATCGTTCGCGTCAAGGTGCTCGAGACCGACGAGAAGGGTCGCGTCAAGCTGTCGATGAAGGCGCTTCTGGACCGCGAGCCGCCGCGCGAGCAACACGCGCATCAAGAGTGATGATCCTCGCGAACGCGTCGTGAAAGCAGTCGAGATCGCAGCACCCGGCGGGCCCGACGTGCTTCGCCTCACGGAGCGGCCGATGCCGGTCGCCGGCCCGGGCGAAGTGCTCATCCGCGTTGCGGCGTCGGGCATCAACCGACCTGACGTGCTGCAGCGCAAGGGCCTCTACCCGGTGCCGCCCGGGGCATCCGACATCCCGGGCCTCGAGGTCGCCGGAACGATCGTCGAGGGCGACGTCGTGGCGATGCATGCGGCGGCCTTCGCCGTCGGCGACCGCGTCTGTGCGCTCGTGGCCGGTGGCGGCTATGCGGAATATTGCACCGCGCCGGTCGGCCAGTGTCTGCCGTCGCCGGCCAATCTGAGCGACGTCGAAGCGGCCAGCTTGCCGGAAACTTTCTTCACCGTCTGGTCGAACGTGTTCGACCGCGGCCACCTCCAGCCGGGCGAAACGCTGCTCGTGCACGGCGGCTCCAGCGGGATCGGTGTCACCGCGATCCAACTGGCCAAGGCCCACGGCGCCTCGGTGATCGTCACCGTCGGTTCCGAAGAAAAGGCCAGGGCTTGCAAGGCGCTCGGCGCCGATCACGCCATCGACTACAAGACGCAGGATTTTGTCGCCGAAGTGCAGCGCATCACCGCGAAGGCCGGCGTCAACGTCGTGCTCGACATGGTCGCCGGCGACTATCTCGGTCGCGACGTCAAGTGCCTGGCCGAGGATGGGCGGATCGTCATCATCGCCGTGCAGGGTGGCGTTGATTCGCACATCGACGCGAGTCTCGTCTTGCGTCGGCGCCTGGTCATCACCGGTTCGACCTTGCGGCCACGGCCGGTCGCGTTCAAGAGCGCCATCGCGGCTTCATTGAGGCGCGTCGTCTGGCCGTGGATCGAGAGCGGAAAAGTGAAGCCGGTCATTCATGAGATCTTCCCCGCTGCAGAGGCGGCGCGGGCGCATGCCGTGATGGACTCGCACGGGCACATCGGCAAGCTGGTGCTGACGTGGTAAGCAGCCCGGGCCGCACCGGAGCGCGTCGCCGGCTGGTCGTCGGCAACTGGAAGATGAACGGCAGCAAGGAGGCCAACGCAGGCTTGCTCTCGGCGCTGAAATTGGCCGCGCCGTTCGGCGTCGATGTCGCCGTGTGCGCACCGGCCCCCTATCTTGAAGAAGTCGGCGCCGCACTGCAGGGCAGCGGAATCTTCTGGGGCGCGCAGGACTGCTCGAGCCATGCGGCCGGTGCCTTCACCGGCGAGATCTCGGCGGCGATGCTTGCCGAATTCGGCTGTCGCTTCGTCATCGTCGGCCATTCCGAGCGGCGAGCGATGCACGGCGAGGGCGACGTTCTCGTTGCCGAAAAAGCGCAGCAGGCGCTGGCCAGCGGCCTGACGCCGATCGTCTGCGTCGGCGAAACCCTGGCCGAGCGCGATGCGCATCAGACTGAAGCGGTCGTCGGCCGGCAACTCGGCGCCGTCATCGACCTGCTCGGCGACAACGTTGATCGAACGGTTCTCGCCTACGAGCCGATATGGGCGATCGGCACCGGCCGTACCGCGACACCGGCGCAAGCGCAAGGCGTGCACGCGCGGTTGCGGGCCGCGCTCGGTGCCGTGGGCGGCAACGCCGCCACCGTGCCGATCCTCTACGGCGGTAGCGTCAAGGCCGACAACGCCGCTTCGCTTTTCGCCGAGCCCGACATCGATGGCGGTCTGATCGGCGGCGCATCGTTGAATGCGGCGCAATTCGTCGCCATCTGCAGGGCGGCCGCCTGAGGCGCGGATCGCGCCTCGGATCTTTCGGAGTCGAACAAAAATGAACATGGTCATGAACTTCGTGCTTGCGCTGCAGATCCTGACGGCGCTGGCGATGATCGGCTTGGTGCTGATCCAGCATGGCAAGGGTGCCGACATGGGCGCCTCGTTTGGCAGCGGTGCCTCGGGCAGCCTGTTCGGCGCCACCGGCAGCGCCAACTTCCTATCGCGTTCGACGGCGGTCTGCGCCGCCGTCTTCTTCGCCTGCACACTGGCGCTCGCGTACGCGTCGAACGAGCGGCCGAGGGCCGCGGCCGGCAGCATCCTCGATCTTCCGTCGGCCGGCGCATCGGCACCCGGCGCGGCTGCCTCGGGCGCTGCTGCAATCCCGGGCGCGGCGAGCAGCGTCGCGAGGCCCGCCATGGCGGCATCGGCAGCGCCGCAGCCGATCGTCCCTGCGCGACCGGTGGCGGCCTCGGGCGCCGGGGCGATCCCGCAGAAATAAGACGCGCCTCAGCTAGAATTCGCGGTTGCCCGGCGAGCCATTCCTCATGCCAGCCGAAGCAGCGAATCAAGTGCCGCCGACGTGGTGAAATTGGTAGACACGCTATCTTGAGGGGGTAGTGGCGAAAGCTGTGCGAGTTCGAGTCTCGCCGTCGGCACCATCTCATGACCCTGGACCCTTACCTGCCCGTCATCCTCTTCATCCTGATCGGTGTGGCGGTTGGCGTTGCGCCGCAGGTTCTCGGCTTCGTGCTCGGTCCGCACAAGCCCGACCAGGCGAAGAACTCTCCGTACGAATGCGGCTTCGAGGCCTTCGAAGACGCGCGCATGAAGTTCGACGTGCGCTATTACCTCGTCGCCATCCTCTTCATCCTGTTCGATCTCGAGATCGCCTTTCTCTTTCCGTGGGCGGTGGCGTTGCGCGAGATCGGCCCGACCGGCTTCTGGGCGATGATGCTTTTCCTCGGCATCCTTGTCGTCGGCTTTGTCTACGAGTGGAAGAAGGGCGCCCTGGATTGGGAATGAACATGAGCTCCACGCTCACTATCGATCGCTGCCCCCCGAGGGGGCGCAGGCTCCCTTGGGGCGGCACGGCCGGAGCCTGACATGAGCCTGGACGGCGTTCTCAAGGAAGGCTTCGTCACGACGAGCCTCGATGCGGTCATCAACTGGTCGAAGACGGGCTCGCTGTGGCCCATGACCTTCGGCCTGGCCTGCTGCGCCGTCGAGATGATGCATGCCGGCGCGGCGCGCTACGACATCGATCGCTTCGGCATGCTGTTCCGGCCGAGCCCGCGCCAGAGCGACCTGATGATCGTCGCCGGCACGCTCTGCAACAAGATGGCGCCGGCGCTGCGCAAGGTCTACGACCAGATGGCCGAGCCGCGCTGGG
>JBDTIO010000445.1:0-4758 GCA_039936375.1 Caldimonas sp.
ACCGATTGCGCATCGATCTCGATGAGGGGAGAGGCGGCGGGTAGTGCCGCCCGGTGGAACACAGTCACACTTTAAAGAGGGAATTTCGATGAACAGCGTCTCGAAGCCTGCGGTGACGACTCGGTGCCGCGGGTATATAATTCAACGTATGGGTCAGCCTCCAAAAGACACTCGATCATCGGCGGAAAAGGCGCACGACACAGCCCGCATCGTCGGGAGCCTCAAGCACGAAGGCTACGTGCAGACGCCCGAAGCGGAGGCGGTGCACGCCCAGGTTACGCGTGGTGAAATCACCGCCGAGGAAGCCATTGAAATCTTCGCTGAGCGTGCACGTAAGCTGGATGCAGAACTCAACGCTCGAGGGCGCGCGAAGCGCGCGTAATTCGCTCTGAAAGGATGGACGAGTGGGACGCCTATTTCTGGCCTGACTCGACCGTCCTTCAAAACAAGCGCGGTCTGACTAACGAAGCGGCGCTTCGTGCCTTCGAGTACGAAGCCACGCGCCAACGCAGTGAACAACTGGCACAGGCTCCCATTGAAGGAACCTTCGATGCGGCGCATTTTCGCGCGATCCACTGCTTTCTCTTTCAAGATGTGTACGAGTGGGCAGGGCAGTATCGCACTGTCGAATTCTCCAAGGGCAGCTCGCAGTTTGCGCCGCTGAAAACACCCGCCCACACGCTCGAATCTTGGGGAGAGAGGATTCTCGCGGACCTGGCCGCGGAGAATCATCTCAAAGGTCTCCAGAAGCCGGGCTTCGTCGAACGCCTGACCCATCATTACGGGGAACTCAATTTTTGGCATCCGATGCGTGAAGGCAACGGCAGAGCCACCAAGGAGTTTCTGGCGCAACTGGCCAAAGAAGCGGGCTATCGACTGGAGCTCCAGCGCGTGAGCGACAAGGCATGGAATTCCGCGGCCGAACACCAGATGGCCCGCGATGATCCCCGGCTGTCGCAAGCGATCTTCGAGAAGATCGCGATACCGAGCCGTGCCATGGCGTTCCGTGATGAGCCCATTTCAGATGCGGTCAAGCAATTTCCTGAACTCAAGGGTGCGGCCGAAGTGCTCGAAGTCGCGCAACGCAAGGCCGCGGCCGACTACGACACCGGCACTCAGCGGGTGTTCATTGCCGGCGTGCATGCGAAGCTGCTGGAGCGATTGAGTACCGGCGAAATTGTCAACGCCCGATCTGCTGACCGCCTGGCTAAAGAAGATCCGCTCGACTACACGCGCTAGGTGCCCGGCGGATCTAGATCACGTGCTGTCGCGTCGTCCAACCTAATTCGTTCGAATCGTCTGCTTCACCGATCCCATCCACGCGGGGCCGCTTTAGTGCGAGTCAATTGGGGTGGGGTGGGGCTTGCCTGAAATGGGTAGCGTATCCCGCCGTTCTCGCGGTCAAGGCCTGCGCGCGGGCTTTCGCCCGTGCTCGCAAGCGCGCTTAGGTGCGCGGCCTGGACCGCTGCGCTGCGGCGGATGCTGACGAGGCGGGCAATCCCGCTCAAACAACGCTTGGAGCATCTCGTGAGCAGCAACACACTTTACGATAGACCGCTGGACGACATTGATGTGCGAGACGAGGAGACCGACGCTGGCATTATTGCCGAAGGTCGAATCGAATTTGCAACGTTCGCCGAAGGTGAGTTGGTGGAATCAATTTTGTTGGATCGCCGCCGTGCTGCGGAAATCCATCGTGACTTGGGAACAATACTAAGGAAGACAAACGTAGGATCCCCCATTTGCGAGTCTCTATCGATCCGCGAAACCGCAACTATCCTGGCCGCTTTACGCTATTGGCAACGCGAAGGGTTGCTGAGCGGCGGCGACGAACAGGACGTTGCAGAGGACGGCGGCCGCTTCTC
The DNA here is from genome assembly GCA_039936375.1 of Caldimonas sp. Classification (GTDB taxonomy): domain Bacteria; phylum Pseudomonadota; class Gammaproteobacteria; order Burkholderiales; family Burkholderiaceae_C; genus Schlegelella_A. The sequence continues at coordinate 1,866 of JBDTIO010000445.1, forward strand.
GGCACTATCGGCGGCAGAGATAGACCGACTCTGTGACAAGGTCAACTTCGCTGACTATCAATCCAGCGGCGCTTAGGCCCCGATCGGGGGAGTCGGCCGTCTCCGGCTTCCCTTCCTTTGCCGAAAGGTCAGACGAAGCCGACACGCGCACGACCGTCAATCTCATGGAGGCCGCGAAACGGCTGCGCGTCGATGCGAAGTCGATCCGCAAAAAGGTCAAGGGCGAAGCGGCCGCCCATGCCAAGGGATCAGGAATACCCGCCGGCAAAGCTAAACCGACGACCCGCAAAGTAACCGCCTGGCAATTTCAAGTCGCTGACGGCCCGATGCGCTGAGGGAGTCGCGCCGCTCGAGTATCACTGCTCGGCCGGCGCATTTTTTTGAGCTTCCAATCCACGCCCTTCCGAAACAGGAGGGAGGGGAGGGTGGCTGTGTGCTTTTCAGGGTGCCACGTCGTCGGGTAGCAGCAGCGCCTTACGGCGCCGCCGCCCCCTAAGAACCGGACGTGCGGGTCACCCCGCATCCGGCTCAAGCCATTATTCAGCACCAGGGAGTGGCACCGAACAGTTTGACGGAACGTTTAATGGCGCGACGAAGAGTGAGATAGGAGGTCCATTCCGGATCGAACGGCGTGGAAGCACCGGGTATCTTGACGTGGCGCCTGATGGCGAGCGTCGGTGCGCGGAAGATTTCTGCGCTGTCGGTTGCACCGCCAGCGGATCGCTTCGTTGCGAAGACCCAGGACTTGCACCGCATCGGTCGAAAGTACCGCCGTAACACCCATCGTGCTCCTTTGGTGGTGTGCCTGCGCATTGCCCACCTAAAGAGCATGTGCCAGATGTGCGAGTCGATCGATGAGAAGGTCGCTGTTGCTGCACAGTGTCGATGGTACATGGCCCATCCCCGGATCACCGGGTTGAGCTGGCGTATCAACGCCGCCTGTGTTGCTTGAGCATTACCCTCGACGATGGCTCTGACCTTGTCCAACAGAGATTTGATGCTCTTCTTCGCTGGCTTGATCAGCAGCTTGTCGCCGTACTTTCGGACATTCTGCCCGAGGAAGTCGAACCCTTCCGTGATATGCGTGATTCGGGTTTTCTCCTCCGACAGCTCCAACCCACGATCCGCTAGGAAGCGACGGATGGCGGGAAGAACTTGGGATTCGAGCACGTCCTTCGACGCACAGGTGACCACAAAATCATCGGCATAACGGATGACGTTGATCTTGGATTGTCGGCGCGCACGGTCCGATCCGGCACTCGCACGCACTGCATTCTCCAAGCCATCAAGTGCCATGTTGGCGATGACGGGCGAGATGACCCCTCCCTGGGGCGTACCCGCTTGCGTCTCGAACAAGGATCCCTCATCGACGTAACCGGCCTGCAACCATTGGCGCAAAACCGCTTTATCCATCGGTATGTGCTGCAAGAACCAGGAGTGACTGAAGTTGTCAAAACAACCTCGGATGTCACCCTCCAGCACCCACTGCGCAGACACGCGTCGCGACAGGCTCGTGACGCATTGTTCGATGGCATCGGCAGTTGAGCGTTCAGGCCGAAAGCCGTAGGAGTTTGGATCAGCCAGTGTTTCCGCGATTGGTTCCAGAGCGAGCTTCCACAGGGCCTGCATCGCCCGGCACCGCATAACGGGTATTCCCAGCGGACGCCGCGTTCCGTTGCTCTTGGGAATGTAGACCCGCCGCAACGGCATCGCGCGATAGCCATGATGCCGCAACGACAGCATTCCCTTCCATCTGCCCGCCGGGGTGAGCCAGGTCCTCCCGTCTACCCCCGGCGTTCTCTTGCCACTATTTTCCGTCACTCGCTTCACGGCAATCATCTTGCCGCTGTGCGAGCGGGTTAACAGATGCTGCAAGGCTTTCGCCTTGCCCCATCGGCCTTCCCGAACTGCCTTGGCGATACGCATCTGAAGCCGCTTCACTTCTGCCTCTATGCGAGCCCAGTTCGCCTGGTCCCACATATCAGCCGCGCGCGAGGACGCACCGGCGTCCGATACTCGCGTATCGATCGCCGTCATCTGCTTTTCCTCGTACAACGGTTGCTCAAGATTTTCTCGCCATTAATGACCTCACGGAAGTCTGCCCGCTTTCGCGTCAGGCGATGTTTCAGCCCGTATCTCAACCATTACAGCCGAGCATTCGCTTTTTCCGCTTTCCTCTACCCACTACGCCAACTGCGTTCCTTGCGGTTCGCATGCCGTTACCGGCAGCGTGATGGGCTTACCCTGTTCCGCATGAATCTTCGAGCGGGGCGGACCCGTCCTGTGCGCCGGTGGCATCCATATCCATGATGGTCCAGAGAACTGATGACCATGCTCTGCCACTTACCTTTTGGTTCAAGCCTATCGGCACGTTTGGCTTGTCTGACGTTACGGCACTTCGGGACGTTCACATGTGTTGGTCGTACCTGCTCATCCCTTGTTCCTCTCCGCCTTCGTGCTGGCAGATTCCGCCTCACCTCACGGCTTGGCGTACCGGATAACCCGGCGGTTACGTTGTCCCCGGAGCTCCACACCGAGCCGTTACCAGCTCCGCATGTCCGGGTAGGGACGGCTGATGGAACAGCCGGTTTTATCTAAGGCATTGCTACCTCCGTAAAACAAAAATTCATGCGACCTCAGGTCGCACGTTCTCGCCGTCAAGGCCTGCGCGCGGGCTTTCAAGCCCGTGCTCGCAAGCGCGCTCAAAAGCGCGGCCCTGACGGCTGCGCTGCGACGTGCCGGGGACGAGGCACGCAGGCACTCCCGCCCGCGCAAATCATAAAGGACACAATCATGAACGACGTCAGCACTACCGAGTCGACCATTCCAACCCGCCGCACTCGCAAACCGGCTACTGAGCGAACCTTTCGCGCCTCCATTCAGGAAGCGGGCG
>JBDTIO010000446.1:0-2665 GCA_039936375.1 Caldimonas sp.
GGACGACGCGAGATCCGCGCCGGCCAAAAACGCGAGCGCTTCGCCCTCGTCGACGCCTCTCGGTCCAACCGTAGAGGGCCCGGAGTTCGACCAGCTCTACGCGCTTATGTCCGCCGACGGTTCGTCGCCGCTGGATCGAAGCAAGAGCAAGGGCGGTGCGGCCGACAATCTCGCCGGCGAGGGTCTTGCCAAGGCGTTCGGGCGCGTGAAAAAAGTCGAAGAGGAATGGTCCGGTCGGATCGATGCGGTCAAGAAAAAGGCGTCAGAGAGCGATGCCGAACTTGACAAGGTCAAAGCGGCAGCGAAGGCCTTCAGCGCACGCGCAGACGGGAACGACGACGTCGCAAGCCAGTCGAAGGACTACATCAAGGCCCTGCATGCCGTCTCCGAGAAGATGGACGACATCGAGCCATTGATCGACGAGGCGGACGGGGCGCTCGACGACGTCGAGGCAGCCACCGAAAGCAAGGCCGTGCACGAAGCAGGTCAAGACAAGGAGAAGGCGAGCGGAGAGCTAGAGGAAACCAAGGAAAAGGCCAAAGAGCAACAAGAGATGTTCAAGGGCGCGCTGGGCGTGCTTGGCAAGATGGCCTCGCCGGCGGAATGGGGCGAAGTCGCGGTCGAAGGATTGCTGTTCGTGGACGAGCAACTGTTCGCACAGCTTCCTAAGCAACGACTTGAAGAACTCAAGAAACGCGTTGACGAGGCGACGGCGAAGATCAACTTGCACCAAGGCAAGCACGATGACGCCAAGGTGAGATCGGCGAACGAGAAATTGTCGGCGGCAAACAAGCGATTTGCCGCCGCAAAGAACGCACTGCGGAATCGTGTGTCCGAAATGGGTATGGCGCAACGCAGCGCCGTTAAAAAGCTTTCGCATTCGGCAGACACAGCCGCAGTCGGAAAGATGATCGAGGAGGGCCACAAGATGGAACAGTTGATGGCTGACGGCAAGAAGGCGAGCCAGGGGTATCTCGCCGAGGCAAAGACGTTGCACAAGCAATGTGAAAGCGTGACCGTTCTTTTTTCCGGATTTCCCGACGTCGTCGCAATGACTCCGGGAGTCGACCCGATACATGCGAAGGCGTTGAGTGCAACCGCCACCATCAACGTCAGAACCTTGAAAAGCTGGACGGCCTATCTGGAATCGATGCAACAAGAGGCGAGCGACTCGCTCGACGCCTGTGGCGACGCCGGAAAGAGCGGCTACATGAAGAACTACAACCTGCTGCAGACGATCATGGAGAACATGTTGCGTCTTTGAGGCGAACCGTTGCTCCTAGATCGAACCGAGCACTTTCGACTGCAGCATTCGGTACTTTGACCAAAGCATGTCCTTCGACTCCGGATTTGCCAAATCGACCGGAATGCACGCCACCGGACACACCTGCACGCATTGCGGCTCGTCGAAGTGGCCCACGCATTCGGTGCAGCGCTTCGGGTCGATGACGTAGATCGTCTCGCCCATCGAGATCGCCTGGTTCGGGCACTCGGGCTCGCAGACGTCGCAGTTGATGCACTCGTCGGTGATGAGCAGTGACACGGTGTCTCGGATTCCCCGCTATGCCTCGACGCGTTTGACGCGCTCTCGCAAGCGCTCGAGCACCAAGGGTGACACGAATTTGGAGACATCACCGGAGAGGCTGGCAATCTCGCGCACGAAGGTGCCGGAGACGAACTGGAACTGGTCGCTCGGCGTCAGGAAGACGGTCTCCACGTCGGGCATCAGTTGGCGGTTCATGCCGGCCATCTGGAACTCGTACTCGAAGTCGCTCACCGCGCGCAGTCCGCGCACCACCACCTTGCCGCCCTGCTCGACGACGAAGTCGCGCAGCAACCCGCCAAAGGCCATGACTTCGACATTCGGATATTTCTCGGCCAGCTCGATCGCGATCTGCAACCGTTCGGCGATCGGGAACATGGTGCGCTTGTGGTGGCCGGCGGCGACGGCCACGATCAGGCGCTCGAACAGCCGGCTGGCGCGGCGCATCAGGTCTTCGTGACCGAGCGTCATGGGATCGAACGTGCCGGGGTACACGGCGGTCAGTCGGGTTACCGAGGTCATGCCTACTCCCAGAGCCAGGGGAACGCTTGCGACGTCGCGGGCAGTGTAGCCGCGGTGTATCAGATCGCACCGATGCGGCGGAGCAGCTGGAAGTGAACCGCGCCAGCACGCGACGCACGAAAGACCTCGAGACCGGCGGCCGAGGCGGCTTCGGCATCGATCGCCTTGGGCGACTCGATGTAGACGAGTCCGCCCTCGACGACGATCCGGCTCGCCGCCATCAGCGCGGGCAGCGCGAGCGGCTGGTCGAACGGCGGATCGAGTAGAACCAGATCGAACGGTACGTTCACGCCGCGCGCCATCCAGTGCAGCGCATCGGTTCGCTCGATCCGGACCGCGTCGGCGTGCAGACGCGCCTTGCTCTCGGCAAGCAGGGTGGCCAGCGCCGGATCGCGCTCCAGCAGCACCACCTCTGCCGCGCCGCGAGACGCGGCCTCGAAGCCGAGCGCGCCGGTGCCGGCGAAGGCGTCGAGACAGCGCCAGCCGTCGAGCGTCTGGCCCAGCCAGTTGAAGAGCGTTTCGCGCACGCGGTCGGGCGTGGGGCGCAGGCCGGGCCGGTCGGGCACCGGCAGCTTGCTGCGCTTCCAGGCGCCGCCGATG
>JBDTIO010000447.1:0-3537 GCA_039936375.1 Caldimonas sp.
CGATGGACGAGCGCTACAGCACCAACGCCACCGACTTCAACTCGCTGCTCTCGCAGATCAAGAGCAAGAACGTCGACGTCGTCCTGGTCGCCGGGCACGAGACCGAGATCCTCAACTTCATCCGCCAAGCCAAGAGCCTGGCCGTCTCGCCGAAGTTCTACTCGTTCACGGTCGGCGTGCCCAGCGAGGACTTCCGCAAGGCGCTCGGCAAGGACGCCGACTACGCCTTCGGCATGACCGCGTGGCTGCCGTCGCCAGCGCTGAAGGACCGCTGGTTCGGCGACGCCTCCAAATTCGCGGCCGAATACAAGGCCAAGTTCGGCTACGAGCCCGACTACCACGCCGCCTCGGGCGCCGCCGACGTCGAGGCCATGGTGATGGCGATGGAAAGCGCCGGCAGCGTCGAGCCGAAGAAGGTGCGCGACGCGCTCGCCAAGGTCAACTTCGAGAGCCTGTACGGGCCGATCGCCTTCTCGGCGCTGGGCCAGATCAACCTGGCGCAGGTCGTGATTCAGGTCCAGGGCAACGACGTGGTCGAGGTGTACGGCGCCAAGGGCTTCGCCAAGCAGCCGAAGTACCCGATGCCGGCGTGGAGCGGGCGCTGAGCCGCCACTCCCCCTAGCCGACGCTCGCCCTGGGCCGGAAGCACCGCGTGGATCTGCTCGCGCAAATCCTCGTCAACGGCATCCTGCTGGGCGGCCTGTACGCCGTGATGGCGCTCGGCCTGGCGCTGGTGTGGGGCGTGCTGAACATCGTCAATCTGGCGCACGGCGCGTTCATCATGCTCGGCGGCTACCTCTCGTGGTATCTCTTTACCGACGCCCACATCGACCCCTTCCTCGGCCTGCCGATCACGGCCGTCGTCATGTTCTTCGTCGGCTATGCCCTGCAGCGCGGCCTGCTCAACCTGATCGTTCGGGCGCCGATGTTCAACACGCTGCTCATCACGTTCGGCATCGAAGTCGTTCTCACGTACCTGGCGCAACTCGTCTTCTCGGCCGACTTCCGCACCATCAACCCGTCCTACGCCGGCAGCAGCTGGCAGATCGGCCCGGTGACCTTGCCAGTCGCGCGCTCGGCGGCGTTCGTCGTCGCCATCGTCCTGACGGTCGGGATGTGGATGTTCCTGCTGCATTCGCGGCTCGGCCGGGCAATCCGGGCGACCGCCCAGAACCTCGTCGCGGCGCGCCTCTACGGCGTCGAGCCGCGCCATCTCTACGCCATGACCTTTGGCCTGGGCATCGCCCTGGCCGGGGCCGCCGGCGGTCTCTACGGCACGGTGTCGCAGATCAACCCCTACATCGGCGCCTCGCTCACCGCCAAGTCGTTCGCCATCGCCATCATCGGCGGCCTCGACAATCCACTCGGCGTGATCGTCGGGGGCCTCTTCCTGGGCGTCATCGAGTCGCTGACCACGCTCTACATCGGCCCGACCTTCGCCGACGTCGCCAGCTTCGGCATCCTCGTGCTGGTGCTGATCGTTCGCCCGAGCGGCCTGCTGGGGCGAACGGCATGACGGTGGCGCGTTCATGAAGCCCTGGCATCTCGCCGTCGCCGGCGTCGTCCTCATCGTCCTGGCGGCGCTGCCCTGGTTCGGCAGCGACACGATGATCCAGTTCGGCATCAACACGCTGCTGCTCGCGGTCCTGGCGCAAGGCTGGAACATCATCGGCGGCTATGCCGGCTATGCGTCGTTCGGCAACTCCGTCTTCTACGGCCTGGGCAGCTACGGCGTCGCCATCGCGATGGTGCAGTGGAAGCTGCCGTTTGCCGTCGGCATGGTCTTCGGCGTCGGCCTGGCGATCGTCTTCGCCTGCTCGCTGGGCGCCGCCGTGCTGCGCCTGCGCGGCCACTACTTCGCGATCGCCACGCTGGCCCTGGCGCAGGTGATGACGGCGATCGTCTCCAACATCCCGCTCGCCGGCCAGAACGTCGGCCTCGTCCTGCCACCGCTCAACAACGACCGTCTCTTCTACGAGCTGGCGCTCGGCCTGCTCGTGCTGGCGACGCTGACGATCTTCTGGCTGACGAAGAGCCGCTTCGGCTTCGGCCTCATCGCCATCCGCGAGAACGAGGAGGGCGCCGCGGTGATGGGCGTCAACACCACGCTCTACAAGGTGATGGCCTTCACGCTCGCCGGCATCTTCAGCGCCCTGGCCGGCGGCATCCACGCCTACTGGATCACCTTCCTCGACCCCGAGAGCGCCTTCGACATCAGCCTGAATGTCAAGATGATCATCATGGCCGTCTTCGGTGGCCCCGGCACCGTGCTCGGGCCGATCGTCGGCGCCTTCTCGCTCTCGGCGGTGTCGGAGTTCCTCTCGAGCGAAGTGACCAACATCGCCGGCCTCTTCTTCGGCATCGTCATCGTCGCTGCCGTCGTCCTGATGCCCAGGGGCCTGGCCGACATCGTGCGCAACGTTCGCAAGACCGGCTGGCGCTACTTCATGCAGAACATCCGCGCCCACCGGCTGTGACGAGCCCCGCATGAGCACTGCCTTGCTCGAAGTGCGACACGCGACGCGGCGCTTCGCCGGCCTCGTCGCCGTCAGCGACGTGAGCTTCGTGCTCAAGCAGGGCGAGATCCTCGGCCTGATCGGCCCGAACGGCGCCGGCAAGACGACGCTGATCAGCCTCGTCAGCGGCACCCTGGCACCGAGCGAGGGCGAGGTGCTGTTCCAGGGCGAGACGATCACCAAGGTGCCGGCCTACCGGCGCGCCCGCCTCGGCATTGGCCGCACCTTCCAGATCATGCGGCCGTTCCCGGGCCTGTCGGTGCTCGACAACGTCGCCGTCGGCGCCCTCTTCGGGCGTGGCGGCGGCCAGCCCAAGCTGGCGATGGCGCGCGAGCAGGCGCGCGCCTGCCTCGACTTCGTCGGCCTCGGCAAGTTCGTCGACCAGCGCGCCGATGAGCTCGGCGGCCCGGGGCGCAAACGCCTCGAGCTGGCCAAGGCGCTGGCGATGCAGCCCAAGGTGCTGCTCTGCGACGAGGTCATGGCCGGCCTCAACCACGTCGAGATCGAAGAGGTGATCGAGGTCATCCGCAAGGTCCGCGACCAGGGCATCAGCGTGCTCGTCATCGAACACGTCATCAAGGCGATCAAGAGCCTCTCCGACCGCCTGCTGGTGCTGCATCACGGCGAGAAGATCGCCGACGGCGTACCCTCCGAAGTGCTCGAGAACGCGACGGTCGTCGAGGCCTACCTCGGCAAGAGGCGGGCATGAGTGCCGTGCCCGCCACCGATCGAACGCCGCTCTTGCGCGTCGACAAGCTGAGCGCCGGCTACGGCGAGATGCTGGCCCTGCACGAGGCCTCGATCGAGATCTACCCGGCCGAGATCGTGGCCCTCGTCGGCAGCAACGGCGCCGGCAAGACGACGCTGCTGCGCGCGCTCTCGCGCGTCATCAAGAGCACCGGCAGCATCGTCTTCGACGGCCGCGAGCTGTCGGGCCTGACCCCCGACGAGGTCTTCGGCCTCGGCCTCGTCCAGGTGCCCGAAGGCCGCCAGCTCTTCGACCGCATGACCGTGCAGGACA
>JBDTIO010000448.1:0-5398 GCA_039936375.1 Caldimonas sp.
GATGAACGTCGGGATCGAGCCGCGCAGGTCCAGCAAGGTGTGCAGCTTGATGGCGGCCTTTGTCGATCGAAACGGCGCCCAGTCGAACAGGCTCAGGCACAGGTCGATGGTGGTGGAGTCCAGCGCGTAGACGCTTGCATCCAGATCGAGCACCGAGGGCTGATCGGAATACAGCGCCCTGGCGCGCACGATCAAGCGCTGGGCCAGCGCATGGAAGATGCGCCAGTCGCGCAGGTTCAGTGCATCGGCCAGCGTCGAGCGCGCGGGCGCCGCCTTCATCCCCATGTGGAACAGCTTGCCTTGATTGGCTGCCAGGCACGCCTCGATGTCGCGCAGCGACTCGCGCCAGGTGATCTGCGCGAAGGCCATGACGCGAAACAAGTCGGCGCAGTTCAGCGTGCGAATGCCCGCGTCGCCCTTGTGCCTCTCGACGATGCGACCGAAGGTCTTCCACGGCACGAACTGCATCACCTGCGCAAACAGCGTCTTGCCCACGTTCATGCGTTACCCCGGGTCGGTCAAACCCGTGAGCTTCGCAAATCGGCCGCTCAGAATTCAAATCGTGGACACCCATGAATCGCTTGAAACCCGCGCCAATGCTTGCTTCGCAGACATTGACATCGAATAGACCGGACACTACTGAAGTCGCCTATTGACCTATTGGCAGCCTTAGGTGCGTTGCGGAGGCTTGAGTTCGTCGATCGTCATCATGCGAACGACGCTCCAGTCTCTAGCTGTTGATCTGTACGCTAGACCACAGACATGCGGCGTCTTTGCGAACAGACTAGGTCTCATAAGCTAGGAGACAGACATGCGAACGCTCAACCTTCTTTTGGCCCTCCTTTTGGCGGCTGCCGCCGCGGGGTGCATAGTTGCTCCTGCCCGGGGCGGCGGCGCGTACATCGCGCCTGCAGGCGTCGTCTACGTTGCGCCTACCTCGCGGAGTCCTGGCGAAGGCTGGCGCTGGGAGCATCACGAGCAAAACGGCTGGGGCTGGCACCATCCGCAGCAAGGCTGGCAACAGGGCTGGAGGTAAGTTCCTCGTTCAGACTGGGCTAGCGCAGCGGCTCGTCGTCGGCCCGAGGCGCCTCGATAACAACCTCTGAATCTGGCGGGCAACGCGCGGCCAGGGTTGCACACGCATGGCCCGGCGCCGACGCATCCATGGTGCTCCCACGGTTTGGCCGGATGCTCTTCGCAGATTCCCGAGCCGGGGTGGCCGCCGACGCCAGCCTGCCTCAGTTCGTCAAGAACGGGTTCGATGTCTTCCTGAAGTGCGGTATCCGGGCGCATGGTTTCCTCGCGGCCCGACCGGATTTCGCCGAGGTCGAGGCCCTCTCCTACGTCGTGATCAGACGCATCTCTTCCAGATCGCCGGAGCCTTCTTACCGCGCTTTCGGGCGCAGCTTCCAGACTGCTTGCCTGACTTGCGAATCGAGGAGACCCGTATGAATACGTTGGACAGCAAGACTTGGATCATTCTTGCCGGAGTTGCGATCATTGCGTTGGTCGCAGTTGCCGCATGGTTCGCGTACCAGAAGAAGCAATCTCAGAGGCTGAAGCAGCGCTTCGGCCCGGAATACGGGCGCGCCGTCGACGATCTCGGAAGCCGGGCAAAGGCCGAAACGGAATTGAAGGCGCGTGAGGTCCGCGTCGAACGTCTCAAACTCGTCGCTTTGCCGGCCGCCGAGGCCGCAAGGTTCAGCCAGGCCTGGAAGACATTGCAGGGCCGCTTCGTCGACAACCCGAAGGGCGTCCTCCTCGAGGCGAACCAGCTGGTTCGCGAGTTGATGCTCAAGCGCGGCTACCCCATGGGTGATTTCGAGAGCCGTGCAGCAGACATCTCGGTCGATCACCCTGCCGTCGTCGAGCACTACCGAGCGGCCCAGGTCACCGCGCTGCGCGACCAGCGCGCCGAAGCCGATACCGAGGAGTTGCGAAAAGGAGTCGTGCACTATCGCGCGCTTTTCCAGGAGCTGCTCGAGGTGAGCGAAGAAGCCAAGCCTGTCCCTGTGAAGCAAGCGGAGGTGCACTTATGAACACGACGGAAGAAGAAGCGACTCTCAGTACGGCAGATCTTGTGGCCGCTGCCGAGACACCAGTTGCGCGAAGGGAACCGACTCCGGTTTCCCCGGAGCCGGTGATCGACAGCAAGGAATCCACTGTGAGCGATGAAAAGGAGCAGCTTGCCCCGCTCTTCCTGGCGAGCTCTGCGGAAGACTTTCGTGCCCGGTGGGATGCCGTACAAATCAGCTTCGTGGACGACCCGAAACAGGCCGTGCGCAAGGCCGATGAGCTCGTCGCCCAGGTCATGAAGAACCTGGCCGAGACGTTCTCCGCCGAGCGCGCCAAGATCGATGCCCAGTTCAACGAGACCGGTGACGCAGCCACCGAGAATCTGCGCGTCGCCCTGCGGCGTTACCGCTCTTTCTTTCAGCGCCTGCTGTCGCTCTAAGGTCGGGGCGAGTCTTCGGGGCAGCTCGATCATCCCCGGAAGTTGCAAGCCACCCGACGCTCGGCCCCGCTCTCTTTCTGCTCCGGCGCTTCGGAGCTGCAGTGCGGAAACTGCGCGATCGGGCAGCGCGTGTGGAAGTGGCATGCCTGAAGGCGGCTATGCCCAAGACGATCGCGACGCCGGCCAGGCGACGCTTGCCGAGTTCGATGTCGACGCCACCAGCGAGCGCTTGACCTTGGGCACTGACCCGGCAGATGGGCGTGACCTCTTTCGAGAAGCTAGAGCAGAAATCCATCACCTGCAAACTCGAAGTTGTCATTTCCAATTTCGGAGGAGTCGCGTCGCTAATTTGATCGTTCGCTGGCCGGTTCGCGCGACAACACCCAACAGCCGGTTGTGGCCGGGCTGTGAATTCGCGGCGTAGTCGGAAAGCCGCCACCGGCAACCGGCACGCGATGCTGAGCGGCCGCTTTCGGTCTGCGGAGAACGCGTCTTCTGCCCGCCTATGGACTCTCTCCGCTGCCAAGCGGCGCCATGGTGTCGCATCGCCCTGATGAATTGCCGAGAGACCGCTCGCCGTCCTCCGCGAGTCCGGGGCATTTCCATTGACATAGATATATTTCATGTCATGCTACATGACATGAAATCGCTTCCGCGACGCTACCTCATGGCAGCACGGGCCGAGCAGGCGGCGGCGACGCGTGCCCGCGTTCTCGGGGCAGCCGTCGAGTTTCTCGTCGAGCGTTCGTTCCACAGCCTGACGCTCGCGGCGGTGGCCCGGCAAGCCGGCGTCACCGTGCGCACCGTGATGCGGCTATTCGGCGACAAGGAAGGACTGTTGCGTGCGGCCCTGGCGGCCGAGCGGCGGCGTCTGCACGGGCCGCCCTCCCCGGGCGACATCGCGAGCTCGATCGCTGCGCTTTTCGACGACTACGAGCGTATCGGCGATGCGGTGGTTCGCCGCCTGGCCGACGAGGACGAAGTACCCGCGCTGCACGCCTTCCTCGAGTCGGGTCGTGCCAACCACCGCCGCTGGGTCGAGCAGAGTTTCGCGCCAGTCCTGGCGGGCTTCGCCGGAGCGGCGCGCACCGAAGTGCGCCGCGCCTTGCTCGTCGGCACTGACGTCTACTTGTGGAAGCTCTTGCGCCGCGACCTCGGCCTGGGGCGACGCGCCGCCGAGAAGGTCGTCCGGCGCCTCATCGATGGCCTGTGCGCCGCGCCGCCGCGCAAGGGAGGATGACGATGGCACGTTTGTTGTGGCTCAACTGGTCGGGGGGCGGCAATCTCCCGCCGAGTCTCGGGATCGCCCGCGTCCTCACGGAGCGCGGGCATGAGGTCGTCTTTGCCGGCCGTCCGGAGATGGTCGGGCGCGTCGAGGCGGCCGGATTTCGCGCCATCGAGCTCAGCGAGGCGTATGCCCAGCTTCCCCGATATCCGAAGGACGCGCCGCAGGTGCGAGCTCTGTGCTATCTCACCGCGCCTGCGGTCGAGGGCCAGGTCGCCGCCGTGCTGCGCTCGGAGCGACCCGAGCTTGTCCTGATCGACCAGATGTTCCTCGCCGCACTGCACGCGGCCCGCGATGTCGATGTTCCCGCCGTGCTCATGTGCCACACCTTGTACCGGCGCCACTTCGAGGTCTATCGGTCATTCCTCGAGCGCGCCAATGGACTGCGCGTCGCCGCCGGTTTCGAGCCTCTGCCGCCGCCCGCGCAACTGTGGGCCGAGCAGGATCTCGTCGTCACGACGTCACTCGCCACCTTCGACGTGTCCGCGCTGCCGATCCCGCATGATGACCGCATCCGCCACGTCGGCCCGGCGCTCGAGATCGAGCGTCACGCAACGCCGGCGGACCTGCCGTGGCGAACCGGGGACTCCCGGCCGCTTGTCGTGGTTAGCTTCTCGACCGCGCCCGAACAAGGCTCGGTTGCGAAGTTCCAGCGCACGCTTGACGCGCTCGCTCCATTGGACGTTCGCGCCGTCGTCACTGTTGGCCGCAGCATCGATCCGGCCAGCCTCGAGGTGCCGGGCAACGCCGCCGTCTTCGACGCGGCCGATCACGAAGCGCTGATGGGCGAGGCGAGCGCCGTCATCACGCACGGGGGCCACGGCACGCTGATGCGCGCCCTCAAGCACGGCCTGCCGATGCTCGTCATGCCGGGGATGGCGGCCGACCAGTCGCCCAACGGCGCCATGATCGAGGAGCTCGGGGCCGGCGTGATCCTGTCGCAAGAGGCCGACCGTGCAGCGATTCGCGCCGCCGCAGAGCGGCTGCTGGGAGACGATGCACTGCGCGTGCGTGCGCGAGCACTGTCGCGTCATCTCCGCGGCGTCGCCGGAGAGCAGGGCGGCGCTGACGAGATCGAGCGCCTGCTGGTCGGGCGGTAAGCCCTGGCGTGCGTCTCGCGGGTGGCGTAGTGGGCGGACAGGTGCGTGGTCACGTGGACGTCGGTCTCATGCCAGCAAGCCGGCTGCGCAGAGTGTTGTGCGGCGGCCCAAGCGGACTTGGTCGTGTCACTACTCGGCTCGATTTCCTAAAGCCGCTGGCCGCCAGCCTCGGGGCGAAGTGCAGACCCATCCGTTCCAACACTTCGCGCTTGAACGAAGATCGGCTTTCGGGAAGCCATCGGGCGATTTCTGCAGCCGCTTCGGGTCGACTCGCGAAGGTCGCGGCGATCGGGAGCGGTCGTCTGACTCGGGCCGATCTCCAACGACAACAGTGCGGCGAAGACGTCGACGGCTCCGCGGCCAGTTGCGGGCGTCCGCGACCGACTACTGTAGGGTGGCACCGTCTGCGGCGTCGACCCATTTCTAGCAACAACAGGGCGGCGGAGCCGAGGAGAATCCCGGCATCGCGGCATCGCGGCATCGCGGCATCGTGGCATCGTGGCATCGTGGCATCGTGGCATCGTGGCATCGTGGCATCGTGGCATCGTGGCATCGTGG
>JBDTIO010000449.1:0-6203 GCA_039936375.1 Caldimonas sp.
CGCGCTGGTCTCGGCGCGCATCGGCGGCAGCATCGCGGTCGCCGTCATCAGTAATGTCATCCTGATCCCGGTCGTCCTCTTCTATCTGCTCATCGACTGGCCGCTCTACGTGGACCGCGTCGTTCACCTGGTGCCGCCGCGCCTGCGCGCCACCGTCGGCGAATTCGCCAGCGAGTGCGACCAGGTGCTGGGCCAATACCTGCGTGGCCAGTTGCTGGTCATGCTCATGATGGCCGCGTACTACAGCGTCGGCCTGGCGCTGTTCGGCTTCGAGCTCGCCGTGCCGGTCGGCGTGTTCACCGGCCTCGCGATCTTCGTTCCCTACGTCGGCTTCGGCATCGGCCTGATGCTCGCGTTGCTCGCCGGAGCCCTGCAATTCACCGGCTGGTACGGGCCGGGCGCGGTCTTCGTCGTCTACGGCATCGGCCAGGTCGTCGAAGGCATGTTCCTGACACCCAAGCTCGTCGGCGAGCGGATCGGCATGAGCCCGCTCACCGTCATCTTCGCGCTCTTCGCCTTCGGACATCTGTTCGGCTTCGTCGGCGTGCTGATCGCGCTGCCGGTGAGCGCCCTGATCGCGGTGGCGGCGGCGCGGCTGCGCGCGGGTTACACGAAGAGCAGCCTCTACGTCGGATGAGCGTCGCCGGGTTGCCTCAAGACGCGGAAACCCTCTCGGAGGGCAGCGCCGCTGCCGATGCCGCCGACGTGGGGGCGCCGTGAAGCAGATTCCGCTGGCGATCGGATCCGAGCCGGCGCGCACGTTCGAGAACTTTCTGCCCGGTTCGAACGCCGCCGCAGTCACTCATCTGCGGGCCCTGGAACCGGGCGCGCCGCCCGTCTACCTGTGGGGCGATCCCGGCAGCGGCAAGACTCACCTGCTGCAAGCCGTCATCCACCAGGCCCAGGAGCGCGGCGAATCCACGGCCTGGTTCGGCGCGAGTTCGGCCGCACCCTGGCAGGCGCCCGAGCATTGCGGCTGGCTCGTGTTCGACGACTGCGGCGCCTTCGACTCGGCGCAGCAGCACGCCGCCTTCTCGCTCTTCATCGACGCGACCGGCCATGGTGCCGTGGTCCTCGCTTCTGGGCGGGTGCCGCCGGTCGACCTGGCGGTGCGCGAAGACCTTCGCACGCGGCTCGGCTGGGGCCACGTGTTCGCGCTCGAGCCGTTGGCCGAGCCCGAGGTGCGCGCCGCGATGCGCCGCGAAGCCGACCGGCGCGGCACCTTCCTCTCCGACGAGGTGATGGACTACCTGCTCACCCGGTTCGCGCGCGACCTCAAGCACCTGATGGCCCAGCTCGACCGGCTCGACGAGTTCTCTCTTTCGACCAAGCGCGTGATCACCGTGCCGCTGCTGAAGCAGATGCTGGCCGAAGAGGTCGGAGGCGCATGAACCTTTGCCTCTTCGACCTCGACCACACGCTGTTGCCGATCGACTCCGACCACGCCTGGGGCGAGTTTGTGGTCTCGCTCGGCTGGGTCGACGGCGGCGAGTTCAAGCGCGGCAACGACGCGTTCTACGCCCAGTACCGCGAGGGCCGCCTCGACATCGACGCCTACGTCGCCTTCGCCACGGCGCCGCTGCGCAGCCGCACCAGCGACGAGCTCGCGGCGGCGCATCGCCGATTCATGCAGACGGTGATCGAGCCGGCGATCCGCCCGGCCGCGCGCGACCTCGTCAGCCGACATCGAAGCCGCGGTGACCGGCTCGCGCTCGTCACCTCGACCAACGATTTCATCACCGCACCGATCGCCGCGGCCTTCGATATCGACGCGTTGATCGCCACCCGCCTCGAGCGCGACGCCGAACGCCGTTTCACCGGCCGGATCGAGGGCACCCCGGCGTTTCGCGAAGGCAAGGTCGCTCGTGTCGGACAATGGCTGGCGGAAAGTGGCATGAGCTGGGCCGATTTCGACGGGATCGCGGTCTACAGCGATTCGCTCAACGACCTGGCGCTGCTCGAGCGGGCGACCGAGCCGGTCGCCACCAATCCGTCGCCCGACCTCCAGGCGCTGGCGCAGGCGCGAGGCTGGCGCATCGTGAGACTCTTCGAACAATGATCAAGAAATTCATCGACAAACTTCTCGGCAAATCCGGCGCGGGCGGCAGCGGCAGTCGCACCGGCAAGCGCGTCGAGGTGCCGAAGTTCGAGCACGGTATCGATCCCAAGCTCGTCGACGAGCGGGCCGTCAAGGTCGTCGCGACCTTGTCGGAAGCGGGCTATCAGGCCTACGTCGTCGGCGGCGCGGTGCGCGACCTGCTCGTAGGGCTGCGCCCGAAAGACTTCGACGTCGCCACGGACGCGACGCCGGAGCAGGTCAAGGGCCTGTTCCGGCGTGCTTTCATCATCGGCCGGCGCTTTCGCATCGTCCACGTCGTGTTCGGCCGCGGCCGCCAGGATCGCGGCCTTTCCGAAGTGATCGAGGTCTCGACCTTTCGTGCGCGGCCCGATGCCTCGGCCGCCGAAACGGTGAGCGGGAACGAGAAGACCTCGAAGCGAGAGCTCGCCGGCAAGACACACGTCGTCGACGCCGAAGGCCGGGTGCTGCGCGACAACGTCTGGGGTCCGCAGATCGAAGACGCCGAGCGGCGCGACTTCACCGTCAACGCGATGTACTACGACCCGATCCGCGAGATCGTCGTCGACTATCACGGCGGCATCAAGGACGTGAAGAAGAAGCTGCTGCGCATGATCGGCGACCCGGTCACGCGCTACCGGGAAGACCCGGTGCGCATCATTCGGGCGGTGCGCTTCGCGGCCAAGCTCGGCTTCGAGATCGAGGCGAAGACACGGGCGCCGATCAAGGAGATGGCGGCGTTGCTCGACAACGTGCCGCAGTCGCGCACCTTCGACGAGATGATCAAGCTGCTGCAGACCGGCCACGCACTGGCCTCGATCGTCGAGCTGAAGAAGCTCGGGCTGCATCGCGGTGTCTTTCCCGTGCTCGACGTCGCGCTCGACGAGTCGCAACGTCATGACGGCCGCGAGAAGTTCGTTCGCGCCGCGCTCGCCGATACCGACGCGCGCGTCGCCGCCGGCAAGCCGGTGGCGCCGAGCTTCATGCTCGCGGCCATGCTGTGGCATGACGTCCTCGAGGGCTGGACCGAGCGCCAGGCCGCGGGCGAGGCGACCTTCCCGGCGTTGCAGAACGCGATCGATGCCGCCTTCGACGCGCGCATCGGCGACATCTCGGGCCGCGGCAAGCTGGCCGTCGACATGCGCGAGATCTGGATGCTGCAGCCGCGCCTCGAGCGCCGCAACAGCAGTTCGACGCTGACCCTGCTCGAGCAGCCGCGCTTTCGCGCCGGCCTCGACTTCCTGCGCCTGCGCGGCGAGATCGGCGAGGCCGATCCGGTGCTCGCCGTCTGGTGGGAAGCGCTCTACAACGCCGGCGACGAAGAGCGTCAGCGAATCTTCGAATCGGTGCGCGAACTGCGCGGCCCGCGACGCGTCAAGAAGGCGCCGGCTGCCTCCGCACCGCGAAGTGCCGGTGCTGCGGGCGGCGACGAACCGATCGACGATGGGGCGCCGGCGGATCGCGATGACGCGGACGCACCCGCCGCGGAACCGGGCGCGCCGCGCAAGCGCCGGCGCCGACGGCGCAAGCCCGGCGAGCCCAGCGGCACGGCGACGTGACACGCCGCGGCGATTGATCGGTACGCCCGCGTGAACGGCGAGGCCGACGCCTTCATCGGCCTCGGCTCCAACCTCGGCGATCGGGCAGCCCACCTCGAGGTAGCGATCCGCGAGATCGCGGCGTTGCCCGAAACGACGCTGCTGGCCCGTTCGTCGCTCTACCAATCGGCACCGCTCGACGCTGACGGCGCCGACTATCTCAACGCCGTCGTCAAGGTTCGCACGTCGCTCGCCGCAAGCGATCTGCTGGCGGCGCTGCAGGGCATCGAAACCCGTCATGGCCGCCAGCGCCCGTACGTCAACGCACCGCGCAGTCTCGACCTCGATCTGCTGCTGCATGGCCAAACGCGCCTGGCTTCACCGGAGCTCGTGCTGCCGCATCCGCGCCTGCACGAGCGGGCTTTCGTGCTGCTGCCGCTGGTCGAAATCTCAGCCGGGCTTTGCATTCCGGGGCGAGGTGGCGTCGAAGACCTGCTGCGCGGCTTGGGTTTACAGCGCGTCGCGAAATTCGCAGGAAACTAAACTCGACCGATGCCCGAACCGATTCCCGTGCCGTGCCCTTCGCGCCTTCGTACCCGCCATCAAACCACTGCTGATGCGCTGCTTGCGCCAGGCCGACCCGAGGCCCGAGCGCCCGGCGTGGAGCTTGCCTGATGGGCGAACGTCTTTCGCGTTTTCGCCACATCGCCATCGAAGGGCCGATCGGCGCCGGCAAGACGACGCTTGCAAGGCGCCTGGCCGAACGGATCGACGCCGAACTGATGCTCGAACGGCCGGCAGAGAACCCCTTTCTCGGCCGCTTTTACGACGACATGGCCGGCTATGCCTTCCAGACTCAGCTCTTCTTCCTGTTCCAGCGGCAAAAGCAAGTGCAGGCGCTGGCCCAGCCGAGCATGTTCGCGCAGACCGTGGTCAGCGATTTCATGTTCGAGAAGGACGCCCTGTTCGCCAGGCTGACACTGAGCGACGACGAATACCGGCTCTACGCGCAGATGCACGGCGTCGTCGCGGCGCAGTTGCGCCCGCCCGATCTCGTCGTTTCGCTGCAGGCGTCGCCGCCAACCTTGCTCGCCCGGGTGCGCCGGCGCGGCGTGGCGATGGAGCAAGGCATCGACCTGGCCTATCTGGAGCGTCTGGAAGAGGCCTACGGAGCGTTCTTCGAAACCTATGCCGGCGCGCCGGTGTTCGCCGTGGACACCGAGCATTTCGATCCGGCCCATCGCGAAGCCGATCTCGTTCGCCTGATCGCCCATCTGGAACGGTTCGAGGGTCGGCGCGAGTTTCTCGGCGCGCCGGTCGATGTCGTCTTCGACTGAAGCGGAGGCCGACCGCGGTCGGCTCGTTCAGCGCGATCCGAGCACGCTGTCGATGCGAATCGCGATGCCGCTGGTGCCAGGCGCCACAGGTGCCGCTTCGCCCGAGAGATCGCCGGCCTGTGGGATGGCGTTGCCGCTCTTGCTGATTCGGGCACCGATGATCACCAGCTTGGCGCTCGACAGCGTCGCCGTCGGCGTCATCGCCATGCTGTCGTCGAGCTTGAACGAGAGCGGCAGGTCAGAGACCTTGGCGCGCTGCACGGCGAGCGGCATGCGGCCGCCGCCGACCGCACGAGCGAAGACGAAGACGGTGTCGTCGCGCGCCGCCTGAACGGCAAGCGCGGGCGCGAGGGTCACCGTGCCGCTGACGCTGCTGCCGGCCGCGGCGACGGCCTTGTTGATGGCGGCCGGCGGTGCCGCCGGGGCCGGCGAGGCGCCCACCCGCTGGCGTGCCTCGGCGATGCTCGCCTGCACCTGCTTCAGCATGTCGCTGTCGGCGGGCAAGGCGTCGGCCATCTTCTGCCAGCGTTCGATCGCGCCTTTGTAGTCGCCGCGATCGAAGGCGATCGTGCCGGACAGTGCCAGGGCTTTCGGCTGAGCCGGATCGGCGACGAGCGCACGCGCGACGAGCGCGACCGACTCCGGGTTGTCGACGCTCCCTCGGCTCGCCGCGACCGCGTCGGCGTAGTCGGAGAGCAGCGTCGCGTTGTTCGGCTGCAGCTCGTCGGCGCGCTTGTAGGCCGGAAGGGCCTGATCGAAGCGGCCGAGCACGCTGTAGGAGCGCGCCAGCATGAGCCAGCCCTGGGCGTCGTCGGGGCGCTCCTTCATCCGCGCTTCCAGTTTGTCGACCATCGCTGCGATCTGCTGCAAGCCGTCGTGCGGAGCTCCGCTGGCGTTCGCATCGGGAGCGGCGGCCGCGGCGACCGAAACCGCCGACGCGCTGTCGGGACCCAGACGTGCGAGCGACGGCGAGCCGGTCTTCCAGTAGCCGATCGCGGCGATGGCGAGAACCATGACCGCGAGGCCGCCGACCAGGCGACGCGACGGCTTCGCCCGGGTTTCGGCACGGCCCAGCAGATGCTCGCCGATTTCGCGTTCAATGGTGCGCCGCTCGCGCTCGTAGTGCTTGGCGTCGAGCGTGCCGGCGTCGCGCATCGATCCGAGTTGCTGCAACCGGCCGCGCGCCGTCGCGAGAAAGGCGTCCATGTCAGCGTTGATCGGAGCCGGCGACGGCTAGCGCAGGAGCGTCGT
>JBDTIO010000450.1:0-4589 GCA_039936375.1 Caldimonas sp.
CTGTTCTATTCCCAGCTCCTGAATCTGAACACGAAGGAGCTGCCCTCGCAGAACGAGTCGTTGAAGTACCAATGCCTGTTGGTGAACGACGAGTTCGTGGCGATGGGACGGGTAGCCATCTTCGCCAAGGCGCTGGGCTACCTGGCTGGCTACAACCTGCGCTTGCTGACCGTGATCCAGGCGCAAAGCCAGATCGATTCTCTCTACGGCGACAAGGACAGCCGCACCATGGTGACCAACCACGCGGTGCAGCTCCTGTTTGCACCCCGCGAGCAGCGCGACGCGAACGAGTACAGCGAGATGCTCGGGACCTTCACCGAGAAGTCGGATTCCAAGGGCAAGTCCAGGAACTTCGGCGCCCGTGGCGGCAGCTCGCACTCGACCAACACGAGCGATCAGCGCCGGGCGCTGCTGATGCCGCAGGAGTTCAAGGAGCTCGGCACCGAGAAGGAAGTGATCCTGGTCGAGAACGTCAAGCCGATCCTGGCCGACAAGATTCGCTACTACTCGGACCCCTTGTTCATGTCGCGCCTGTTGGCTCCGCCCGAGCTACCCGAGGTCGATGTGAAGGGACATGGTGCCCGAATCGACAAGCGCATTCGCCCTGCGCGCGATGACGAGGAATTCACGGTCGACCAGATTGCCGCCGTATGGAGCAAGTTGCCCACGCTGGTCCATGGTTCATCACCGGAAGACAACGAGCGATTCGTCTCGGAGTTCTTTGTCGAGTTGGCCGGGGAGGTGCCCGCTTCCGAGCCCGACCCCGACCCCGATCCCACCCCAACAGGCGAAGCGCCCGAGAGCGAAATGGGCAAGGAGATCACCCTGTGAAGGAAAGAACATGAAGCCCACCACCCTCGGGATCGTCGTATTGGCCGCACTGATCGCCGGCTGCTCCTCGCCTCCGAAGCCGCCGACGGTCGACGACTCTAAAAAGCGTCCCGTCAACGTCTCCCAGGCCGTCGATCTGCAGATGTGCCGGACTGAGCTGTCGGCGGCCAAGATTGTCCTGACCGAGACGCTGTCGACCGAGCAACGCCGCCAGGTGCTCGCCCAAGCGGCAGCGGAGAACGCGATGCACGTGCTCGCAAGGCCGACCTTGGCACCTCCGACTGAGCCCAATCAGGTCTTCGTCGTCAACTTCAGTCTCGGCTCGGCCGACTTCGACCTTGCCCCGGGGCAGAGCGCTCAGTTGGTCGAGCAAGCTCGTGCAGCCAAGTACATCGTCATCCGTGGCCGCACCGATGCACTCTCGGACTCGATATCGGAAACCAAGCTCGCCCGTCGCCGGGCAGAAGCAGCCTTCAAGTACCTGGTCGAGATGGTTCGGCTCCCTCCAGACGACATCCGGCTGTCCTGGCAAGGCGCTGGCGACCTGATCGGGGGCACGCCGGCCGACCGTCAGGCCAGCCGTCGAGTCGAGATCGAGCTGTACCAGGCAAAGCCGGAGTACCAGTGGGTCACGTCGTCCCGGGGGCTGCCGCCGCAGGCAGCCGCAGCGAGCACTTTGTAGGCCAGCGGAGCAAGCCATGGCGACTTCCGATTACCGAGATCCTAGAGGCGAATTCGCGGTCGCCCTGAAGTCGGCCGGACTCATCGTCGAAGACGGTCCTGTCATGGACGGGCAGCTGCATCGCGTCCGGGTGGAGGGAGCGAAGCCGGGCACTCGAGACGGCTCGTATGTGGGCTTCGCGGACGGCAAGCCGAGCGGCTACATCAAGAACTTCAAAACCGGCTACGAGGAAAACTGGAACGCCAGCGACGTTCAGTTCACCGCCGCCGAGCTCGCCGAATCCATTGCTCAGATGCAGCGCGCCCGAGCCCAGCGCGCGGCCGAGCTATCCGCGCAGCAAAGCGATACCGCCAAGCGCGTCGGCGTCCGGTGGGAAAGCCTCGCCGACGTGCCACCCGCTGGTCAGAACGTCTATCTCACCCGAAAGGGGGTGCAGGCACACGGCGTCAAGTTCGATGGCGAGCGCCTCGTGGTGCCGCTTCGAGACGTGCGCGGCAAGCTCTGGTCGCTGCAGGCTATCCCTCCTGACGAGGGCGCTCCGAAGATGTTCGAGCGTGGCGGCCGCAAGGCCGGCAACATGCATGTGATCGGCGAAATCAAGGCGGGCGCCGCGGTTCTCGTCGCCGAGGGGTACGCCACCGGCGCAAGCCTTCACCAAGCCACTGGCAAGACGGTCGCGGTGGCGTTCGATGCCGGAAACCTCGACGCAGTCGTGGGCGCCATCAAGCAGCGCTACCCGACAAGCCCCGTCGTCATCATGGGCGACAACGATCGCACCCAGGAGCCGAACGTTGGCTATGAGAAAGCGACCGCCGCTGCTCAGAAGCACGGGGTCGCGGTCGCGTTCCCCCAGTTCCGTGAGCCGGGCGAGTTGTCTGACTTCAACGACCTCCATACGAGCGAAGGCCTGGACGCTGTACGCGCTCAGGCGGACAAGGCTCTCGGCCGGTCGACGGAGCACACGCGCGTGCCACCGCTCTCTGTGCCGCCAAGAGATGCCGTGGCGGCGGAAATCGGGAAGGGAATCGAAACGTCTGTTGTCAGGGTGCCCACGGCAACGGCCGAAGCGCCTGTCCGCGATGCGGATGAGCGGCTGACATCGCGCGACGTGGCCATAGGCACGGCACACGTCGCACAGCTCGCCAACGTTGGCGGACCGACCGCCCTCGTCGCTGTGCAAGTCATCGGCGTCGTCGACGCGGCAAACGCTGTCTCGAACGTCGCACAAGGCAAGGAGGTGAAGGCCCTCGACGTCGCCAGTGCGGCGGCCAGCGTGGCGATGACAACCGGTGTCGGTGGCCCTGTCGTCCATCTTGGCGCTCAAGCCATCGCCAGCGTGAGCGCGATCGACACGGGCCAGCGCGCCCTCAACACGGCCAAGGCCAAGCTCAAGGAACCCGACCCTGCCGATGTGACCGGTCGCAAGGGCACCGAGAGCCGAAACGACGAAATCGCCGCCGTTCCCCGCAACGCGCTCGACGAGCGCTCAGCGCGCGAGGTCGTCGAGCAAGACGTGGGAGGGCTTCACCTCATCGACACGCCCACTGAGCGACACGCCGCAGCGGTCGCGATGGGACACAACGCCCAGACTCAGGCGACGTACAAGACGGAGCTGGCCAGGCAGGACCCCAATGCAGCCGAAGTGGTCGCGCTTGCCTTCGCGCAGGAGCAGCAAAAGATCGCCGCCAAGGAAGACCGCAAGGCCACGGATACCGCAGCCGTGGCTCCGGCCGTTGCGGCAGTCGACGCGGCCAACCGTACTGCACAACGACAAGAGGGCGTAACGGTCGAACGCTCCGCCTCGCAACAGGCAGTCGTCAACAGGATCGAGCGTGTCGCCCACCGCGAGACCGAGCCGGACACCACCGTGCGGCAACGCATCGAGTCTCCGCTCGAGGACCGCTTCAACGTCGTGAGCCGGTTCGGCAGAGGCCGCGATTACCACTTCCGCGATCAGCCCGGCAAGATCGCGTTCAAGGAGCGCTGGCTGAGCATGCAGACGAGTAGTGACGCCCCGGCGGTTATCAAGGCGATGATCGATCGCGCTCAAGAGCGTGGCTGGGAAGCCATTCGCGTCAAGGGCTCTGAAGAGTTTCAGCGCCAGGTCTGGATCGCTGCCACTGCCCGCGGCCTCAAGGCCGTTGGCTACGAACCCACCCAGGGGGACCGCACGGCGGTAAATGAGGAACGAGTTCGCCTCAAGCGCGCCGAGGTGAAGAGCCCGACGGAGACCATGCCGCCTGGCCCGACCCCACGTCCCGGCACGTGGCGCGACCAGGCTCCTGAGCGGCCCGCAGCCGAGCCCTCTGTTGCCCGACGTTCACCGGAGACCGCAAATCCGCAGCAGCCGCATGCGCAGACTGCAGAAAAGCCGATCGCCGGCCCCTTGCGCAGCTTCTTGACGGAGCGCGGCGTTGCCGCCGCCGAGGTCGACGCGACAGTCACAGTCGCATCCGAGCGCATGCAGCAGGGTCGCGTCTATGTCGGCCAAGTGGTATCCCACGGCGCGGACCACTACGAGTTCGACAAGAAGAACGAGCAGAGCTACTACGTCAAGCTGCAGACCGTCGCCGGCGAGAAGGTCATCTGGGGCGTGGATCTGCGTCGCGCGTTGACCGACGACAAGATCAAGGTCGGCGAGAGCGTCGCCATCGAACACCGCGGCATGCAGCCGGTCACGGTCGTCGTCAAGGACCGCAACGCCACCGGCAACGTCATCGGCGAGCACGAGGAGGCGGCCAAGCGCAACACGTGGCACGCCGTCAGAGTGGATCAGCTCAGGCGAGACGCCATGAAAGCGTCCGCGGTCGAACCGTCCAAGCAGGGACCTTCAGCAGAGCCAGCCGCCGACACCCCGTCCCAAGCTCGGACATCTAGGACGAACCGCCATGAGCCGCAGGTTCTTCAGGCGTTCGAGAAGGCCCTCGACACCAAGAAAGTCCCCGAAGAGTTGCGCCCGGCTGCGCGTGCAGAGGTTCGCAAACAACTCGACGTGCGCATGTCTTATGGGCAAGCCGTCAAGGTGGCCATCTATGACCCCGCGGCTCCATCGCGCGAGGCACAGCGGACCGTGCAG
>JBDTIO010000451.1:0-10729 GCA_039936375.1 Caldimonas sp.
TCAGGAGCGGCCAGGTCGGCGCGGCGGCGTTCGAGCTGCCCGCGGACTGTCGCCCCGCTGAGGCGATGGAGTTCCCTGCCGTGCCGCAACAGGGGCAGTTCGGCTCGATCATGATCACTGCGCTGGGACAAGTTGTCCCTTCCACCGCTGTACACAACCTTCCTCTGTCGAACGTGAAGTTTCAGGCGTCGTCGGAAGCGGCCTGACATACCCGCGAGCTGATTCACTCCGCTTTGCCGCCGACTGCGGTCCTACCTGTCATGATGCATAACTTCTTGGCGAACAATCGCGCCAATCTGATCGCGCGCTGCAAGGCCAAGGTGGCATCTCGCCTCGAGCGGGTTGCCACAGAGGATCAGCTCAAGAACGGCATTCCGATGTTTCTCGATCAGCTGACGAGGACGCTGCAAGCCGAGCAGGGCGGCGAAAGCGAGGCAAGCGTCAAGATCTCGGGTCGCTCTGTCGGCACGACGGTGGAGCGATCCGAGATGGCCATCAGCGCAACCGCGTACGGCAAAGAGATGCTGACGCTGGGATACACCGTCGATCAAGTCGTCCACGACTATGGCGACCTATGTCAGTCCATCACCGACCTGGCCTATGAGAGGGACGCTCCCTTCGCCGTCGACGAGTTTCGGACCTTGAACCGCTGTCTGGACAACGCGGTTGCCGATGCCGTCACGGAATTCAGCTTTGCAAAGGAAGCTGCGCTCACGCGGCGGCAAACACTGGATGCCAATGAGCGGCTGGGCTCCCTGGCGCACGAGTTGCGCAATGCACTCAACATTTCCAACCTTGCGTTTCATGCTCTGGAAGCCGGGACCTTGCCGGTGGCTGGCGCGACCGGCGCTGTGCTGAAGAGGAGCCTGACGTCGCTAGGAGGTCTGATCGATCGGGCGCTCGGTGAGATTCGAGACACAGTCGGCGGTGGTCCGAGACACTTGATCTTTTCACTCGCCGTGTTTATCGCGGAGGCGAAAGCCGGTGCCGACCTCGCGGCTCGCGCACAAGGGTGCACTCTTGTCGCTGTAGAAGTCGACCCACTTCTAGGTATCTACGCAGACCGAGACCTCATCATGGCAGCGCTTTCCAACCTGCTGCACAACGCTTTCAAGTTCACCCACCCTCTCACCCAAGTGACCTTGAACGCCTATGCACTGCAAGAACGCATCCTGATCGACGTCAGCGACCATTGCGGGGGACTGCCCGCCACGATGACGTCAACGGCATTTGCGCCTTTTGCTCGGCGCGGGAGCGACAGGTCGGGTCTCGGGCTGGGACTGTCCATCGCCCGGCAGGGCGTCGAGTCGCAGGGCGGCACTCTCAGCGCGCGGGATGTGCCCGGTACCGGCTGTGTGTTCACAATCAACCTGCCGCGGTATCACCTTCATTGAACGACGCAAGGGCGCCGCACTATCGCGCAACAGCTATGCGCGCGGGGGTCTGACCTGGCTGGTCGGACCAATACCGTCTGACTGATCGCCTGGCATCTTCCCGCGTGTTCATCAAAGCGTGGATTCGAGTGTCAAAGGCATTCTCAGAGACGACGCTCCAGCAAACATGAGGGCTTTCGGCCAGAAACGCTTGATGCCCTGCCTGGAAGCGCTTTGCAAGCCCATGAGGCGCAATCTCGCTTGCCGACGAAGTGATGCAGAAACCCCGATATCCAAAGCTCATTTGCTCATTTGAGGGCAATGCCTAGCTGGCAGTCTGTGCGCTGTCCTACGTAGAGCCTTCGTTGACACTTGGCAAGAATTCGACGCGGCATCGAGTGCACCAGTCTCCATTTCGCGCCAAGCAGCCGGTCGAAATCATGCCGGCCAGCAATGCTGATGCGGTTCCGTTCATCGGTGTCCCCTCGTCGGTTCCGGAACGATAAGGTCTTAGCATGTGCCGCAAACGCCGGCTACGAAATCTCGGAGCGCAGGTCTTTCGAGTCGCATGTCAACTGCGCCGAGCGCTTCGTCGCCCTGGTGGCAGAAGAATGCGCCAAGCTCTGTGACGATTTGGGAGACCTGCGATGCGCGCACGCGATCAGGTCGAGGTTTCCTGCGCCCGCTGCGATGAGTCGGTAGCCTAAGGTGGTTAGCCTGCAGCCGGCGGTCGACACGATCATGAACAAGCATGGCCGTGGACGCAGTGTCGAAGGGTGCGGCTGACGGAATACAGCAACTGGCGAAGGAGGCCGGTAGCGTTGTAGAGCCGTTCGAGGCTGAACCATCCCTGGCAGCGCCATTCAGGAGCCGCTTTCCCGTCCCAACACGAACGACGTACGCAGCGAGATGCAGCAGGTGTCTTAAGGCGCATGTTCAGCTGCCCGCGCAACTGCGAACACAAAGGTGGCACCTAGCGTTGTTAGGCCGATGAGTTTGAGAGCCGTCAACGGACTCGCTTTGGAATGCGCCTCCGGCAAGATGTCAGCAGCGCCGATGTACAGCAAGAAGCCGGCAAAGAAACCCAGATAAACAATAAGCCAGGAGGCTGGCGCCTGAAACAGCAATGTCGATCCCGCACCAAGCACTGGCGCCAGCGCATCAAACAATAGCATCGTGGCCGAGCGTCGAGTCGTGTTGCGGTGCGCGAGCATCAGTCCGACAGTATTGAGGCCATCGCTGAAATCGTGCGCGATCACTGCGATCGCCACCGAGATGCCCACTGCGGTCGAGGCTTGGAAGGCCAGGCCGATGCCGACGCCGTCAAGGACGCTGTGGCCGATGAGGGCAAGCGCAGAGACCACGCCGACGTCCGGATGGCGATGATCTGCGTAGCCGGATTCCTGAGCGTGGTGAAGGAGCACAAACTTCTCGGCTGCATGAAAGAAGAGGAAGCCGGCGACAAGTGCCACCATGGCTCGCATGACGCCCATTTGGTGCTGCTCGGCCAGCTCGAAGATTTCCGGAAGCACGTCGAAGCTGACGACGCCTAGCAACACACCCGCAGTGAAGCTGAGCAGGAAGTGCAGGCGGTCACGGAACTTGAGAGCGAAGAGGCCGCCGCCGATCGTCGAGACGAACGCGGCAAGCGACAGAAGAACAGCGGTCATGGGCCCTCTCTACGTCCAATCAGATATGGCGCCCCAAATGCGCGCTCTCATAAATGTCAGGGCCGTCCCTAAGCAAGTCGCCGGATCCGGACCTTGGCGACGATGACGATCAGTCTCACGGAGTGACACCGCCAAATGCATCGGCCTCGTTTCGACATGGGCAACTCGTGGGCGGCGACGACCGGGGAGCTTCAATGGCTACCTCGAACGCAGTCTGCGCAATGACCGTGCAGGTCGACGGCAACCGACTTCACCGCAAAGCCTTTGGGAACACCCGGACGACGCGGTGGGACGGCTCCGACGCAGAAGATGCGACTGCAATCGTCGCAATGAAAGTGAGCGTGCCGCCGATGCTCATCGCCATGGGTCGGCAAAAAGCGGCTGACTCGATCCGCGTCGATGATCCTGGTAAGCCCGGACGCTTCGACGAAACAGTCAAGGGTGCGATAAAGCGTCACCCGGTCGATGGGCTCCGGGAGCGAGGCCTCGATGTCGGCGTGGCTCATCGCACACCGGCTGCCTTCGAGCACGTTCGCAATTGCGCGGCGGGCCTCGGTGATGCGCAACCCGCGTTCGCTCAGTACCGACAGCAGGCTTGCGACTGGGACCTTGGTTCTTTTCGCTGAGGCCGGCAACGACAAGCGGTCGTGCGCGTTCGATCTGCGTTTGGGCATGAAAAGGCGGGGATGTCGTGGGCGCGTTTGCCCGCAGACTAATGCAACTGTGTTGCATTTGCAACTTTCGGATCAGCTCTGGCTACCGGGCGTCGCGGCCGGTTTGTAGCCGGGCTCGGCAATTCTTCGACAGGAAGTGTTACCTCTCGATCGCAAAGCTGTGGCACCATCTGCGCAGGTCTCCCATAGCCATGCGCAAGCTGTCCTGGACTCTCCTGCTTCCGTTCTTGCTGCTATTCGTGCAGCAAGGCGAGTTGAACCATGAGTACAGCCACTACCACACGCAGGCTCTGAGTTGCCAAAATTGCATCGAATGCCTGGCTTTTGCGCAGATCGGCGGCGTCGCGAACGCCGACTTTCCCTTGCCTGTGCTGCTTTCGGGTCTGTCGTTTAGCCTCGAAAGCTCCCCTCAGGTCGCCAATGCCGAAAGCACTCTAGTCTCGCCGCGCAGCCGCGGCCCTCCGCTCCTCTGAAGTTGTGATCGTCGATTCGGCCGAGCAACGCGCTAGCGTTCTTCGGCCGTGATTGCATCGTCTTTGGAGGACACGGGATGAACTCTCGTCATCGCAGGCATGGGGTGCGCCCATGTCGCCTTCCCATTTCGGGGAAGCGGAAATCGGCGTCACCGTTCGGGGGTGTTGTCGCCTTCGCCATCTCGGCGCTTTTCACTGTCACGGCGTCGGCGCAAAGCACCAACGGTGCGGTGCATCAGCACGCCCATGTGCATGGCGTCGCCAAGCTGGGCATTGCTATGCAAGGCAAGGTGGTGACGATCTCTTTTGAGTCGCCGTTGGATAGTCTCATCGGGTTCGAGCACCGACCTGGCTCGCCCGCAGAACAAGCCGCCGCCGCCGCCTTGCAAGCCAGGATGCGGGCTCCGCGTGAGCTGTTTCAGTTCAACGCCGAGGCCGCCTGCTCGCTGGTGAAGGCTCAAGGCGAGTCAGCGATCTTTGGTCCGGCGCCGGCCGCGGCGGCCGGGGACGAGCACGCCGACCTCGACGCCAGCTTTGAATACTCCTGCGCTCAGCCGGCAAAACTCGCAACGGTCGATACCGGCTTGTTCAAGTCCTACCCTAGGCTGCACAAGCTCGATGTCGAGATTGCGACCGACAAGGGGCAGTTCAAGCAGACCCTGACGAGTCCTGCGCATCTTGTCGCGCTGGTCCGCTGACTCTTGGCGTAGAGCTTGGACTCGACCAGCGCAATCCCCGCGGAGGTCGCCAATTCAATGATCGGTACGCCGGTCGTGGCGGTCCGTCACGCGCGCTTTCGCTACCCTCGGGCGGCGAAGGATGCCGTCGATATCGAGCACTTCGAGGTGGCGAGAGCAGAGCATGTCTTCGTGCGCGGGCCGAGCGGGTGCGGCAAGACGACGCTGCTGTCGCTGATCGCCGGTGTTCTGACCGCGACGGCGGGGCAGATCGAGCTGCAAGGGACCGAGTGGACCGGCCTATCGAGCGCCATGCGGGACCGGGTTCGCGCCGACCACGTCGGCTACATCTTCCAGCAGTTCAATTTGCTGCCTTACCTATCGGTACTCGACAACGTGGTGCTGCCCTGCCGCTTCTCCGCCAGTCGCTACGCCAAGGCAGGTGACTCCGCCGAAGCGGTCCGGGGCAACGCGACCCAGCTTCTGCGACGCATGGGACTGGGCAGCGACTTCCTCGGCCGCAGCGCCGCCGAACTTTCGGTGGGGCAACAACAACGCGTGGCTGCAGCGCGCGCGCTGATCGGCCAGCCCGAGCTCGTGATTGCCGACGAGCCGACATCGGCGCTGGACGAGGCACTGCGGGAGTCGTTCATGCGGGTGCTGCTCGAGGCCTGCAGCGACGCAGGCAGCGCGCTGGTTTTCGTCAGCCACGATGCCCGCCTCGCGGCGCGTTTCACCCGCCTGGTCGATCTCCCAGCGATCAATTCGGCGTCGAGCGACGCGACCACTGCCGAGGCGACATGAACGCGCTGTTCTCGCTCGCAGTCCGCAGCGCTTGGAATCGGCGGTTCGTGCTGTCCTTGATTGTCGCGTCGCTCGCGCTGTCGACATTTCTCCTGCTCGGCATCGAACGGATCCGAAGCGATGTGCGAGAGAACTTCTCCCAGTCGGTCTCGGGCACTGACCTGATCGTCGGCGCCCGGACCGGAAGCGTCCAGCTGCTGCTGTACTCGGTCTTTCGGATCGGCAGCGCGACCAACAACATCCGCTGGTCGACCGTGCAGGAAATTGCCAAGAACCGTGCCGTGGCATGGGTGGTACCGATCTCGCTCGGAGACTCGCACCGCGGCTTCCCCGTGGTCGCAACGTCGCTCGACTACTTCGACCACTTCCAGTACGGCGACCACCAGGCGTTGCAGCTCGAGCAGGGCAAGCGCTTCGCCGGTGTTTTCGACACCGTGATCGGCGCGGAGGTGGCGTCCAAGCTCGGCTACAAGCTCGGCGACCACATCGTGCTCGCCCACGGCGACGGTGTCTTCGCCGCCAACGACCATGCCGACAAGCCGTTCACTGTCGTCGGCATCCTGACCCGCACCGGCACGCCGGTCGATCGCTCCGTGCACATCAGCCTGGCGGCCATGGAAGCGATCCATCTCGATTGGATCGCCGGTGCGCCGCTGCCCGGTACATCCATCCCCGCCGACCAGGTGTCGAAATACGACCTGACCCCAAAAAACGTGACGGCGGCGCTGATCGGCCTGAAGAATCGGGCCGCGGTGTTCGCAGTGCAGCGATCGATCTCGGAGTTCGAGGCCGAGCCCGTCATGGCGATCCTGCCTGGCGTCGCGCTCGATGAACTGTGGGACGTTGTCGGAGTGGGCGAGCGCGGCCTTCTGGCGATGAGTGCACTCGTCTCGATCGTCAGTCTGGCCGGACTCGTCGCCGTCATCATGGCGGGCCTCAACGAACGACGGCGCGAACTGGCCATCCTGCGCGCCCTGGGCGCCGGGCCGCGGCAGGTGCTGATCCTGCTGGCCCTGGAAGGCGGCCTGGTGACCGCCGCCGGCGTCGCTGTCGGCTTCGTCCTCTCGGTGCTCGCTATCGGCTTGCTGTCGGGCTGGTTCGCCGACCGATTCGGCATCGCACTGCATCTGCACGCGCCCGGATACGACGAGTTGTTGTTGCTGGGCGGCATCCTTGTCGCGGGCTGGCTGGCGAGCCTTGTTCCGGGTTTCCGCGCCTATCGGCTTTCGCTGGTCGACGGCCTGTCACCAAGGGTCTGACCGATGCAAACGCAACGGCGGCAATTCATCTTGAACTTCATTGCGGTCAGCAGTTCGCTGACAGTTGGGAGCGTGCTCGGCGCGCCAACGATAGCTCCGGTGAGAGGCTCCCCCGCGTTGACGGCGTCCGCCTTCCGCGGCTTGAAGTGGGCGGAGCTCATACCCAAGGGTTGGGATCCGTCGGCGAGCTTTCGGGGCAGGAACACGACCCTCTTGAATGATTGGGATCCGCGGGCGAGGAAGTTGTTGAAGGAAGCCAAGGCGGTCTGGGATCACGCGCCCACTGTCGACACCTTCAACGGTGCGTCGATCAAGATTGCAGGCTATGTGGTTCCGCTCGAGAGCTCGAACGGGGCGCTCAAGGAATTCCTCCTCGTTCCCTACTTCGGCGCGTGCATCCATACGCCGCCGCCGCCGGCCAACCAGATCATCTTCGTCGTCCCGAAAACCCCGGCTGAGGGCTTTCACACCATGGACACGGTCTGGGTCAGCGGCACGCTGACCGCTACGCGCGTTGACACCTTCGCCGGCAATAGCGGCTACAAGATCGACGCCACCGCGGTCGAGCGCTATGTTGGCGCGCCGACGTATTGAGCGAGCGGGCATCGAGTGACTTTGCAGCTGTACAAGGAGCCGCTGTCTGTGCTCGGCGGCCGACGCCGCGATTTGCTGTTCGGCGCTGTGGCTCTCGTGACGATCGCGTCTGCGGCGGTTGCGGCTTCACTCGTTGTCTTGCATCGATCCCCTCCGCTGCCGCCCGCGGAAGCGCCCGCACGCGATTCGTTTCGCGAGATCACGTGGGACGACCTGTCGCCTAAGGAATGGGATCCGACCAAGAATCTCCGCCGCGAGGACGGCAGTTTGATCAGCGACTCGGATCCACGTGCCCAGGCGATGTTCGAGGATCTGCGTGCGATCTGGGACAACGCGCCGACGGCCGAGGCCCTGGATGGCGCCCTGGTCAAGCTACCAGGCTACGTCGTGCCGCTCGACGAAAGCGACGGCAAGCTGATGGAGTTCCTGCTCGTGCCGTACTTCGGCGCCTGCATCCATACGCCGCCCCCTCCAGCCAACCAGATCGTTCACGTGCTGGCGAACCCCGCGGTGCAAGGCTTTCATGCCATGGACACCGTCTGGGTCAGCGGGCGAATGAGGACTTTGCGACAGGATTCGCCCATGGGCAGCAGCGGCTATCGCCTCGAAGCGGCGGTCGTCGAGCCGTACCGCAAGGCGTCCGAAGTGACGACCAGCCCATGACCCGCAACCCACTCGCAGCCTGGCTGACGGCAACCGGAGTCGGTCTTGCGCTTATGGCGTTCGCTGCCGTTGCGAAGAGCGCTCCCGTTGCAGCAACGGCTGTGAATGCTGCGGCATCCGGCGCCACGGCGACGATTCGAGAGATCAGATGGAACGATCTCGTTCCCAAGGACTGGAAGCCGCCCCGAATTCCTCCCATGCTCAGGATGCTCAGCGACTCCAGCTTCGAAGCGCAGGATGCCTTGGCGCAGATGCGTGCGCTCTGGGACGTGGCGCCGACGGTCGACGACATGAACGGAGTGCTCGTGAAGTTGCCCGGCTATGTCGTCCCGCTCGAGGAAGTCCGTGGCGGCCTGAAGGAGTTCTTGCTGGTGCCGTATTTCGGGGCGTGTATCCACACGCCGCCACCGCCTGCCAACCAGGCCAGTTTGGGCAAGCCTTGATCCTTTCGCCGTTCAACTACGAAAAGGGATACGCCCGCGGGCTGGAGCTCTCGAGCAACTACAACAGCAAGAATTGGGGCGGCTATCTGAACCTCACCTACCAAAAGGCGCAGGGACGACACATCGTCTCGGGGCAGTCACTTTTCGGCCAGGACGAGCTTTCATACATCGCCCAGCACTACATCCACCTGGATCACGACCAGACCTACACCGCGTCGGGCGGCGTCAGCTACAAGTTTGGCGATAGCCGGATCAGCAGCGACGTGCTGTTCGGAAGCGGCCTGAGAAGAACGCCCGATGGCGGCCCGCCGAACGGTGCGGCGCTGCCTTCTTACACGGTCACCAACGCCACGCTTACCCACACCTGGGGCAAATACGCGTGTCGGATCGGTGGAGGCGCGAATCGCCGTCCTCAATCTCCTGGACAGAACCTACGAACTCCGAGACGACAGCGAGGTCGGTGTAAGGGCACCCCAATCCGGGCCGCGTCGCAGCCTCTGTATGGGCCTGTCGACATCCTTCTGAATACAAGAGCTCAGGCGTGGCATCGTTATCCCGGACCGACGATCCATGTTCACAGCTGCATCGAGTTCATTACCCGTTGTAACCCCTTCACTGAACCACCGGAGTCACCATGAAAACACTCTTGATCGTTGCCGCGGCCATTGCGCTTTGCTCGTGCAGCGCTGTTCCGATCTCCGCGACATCGACAGACAGCAACAGCCTTTCGTTCGGGCGAAATGGCGCCAGCGGCGACGCCATGCATCACCGGAGCTTCTACCTTGATCACGACGAGACCC
The DNA here is from genome assembly GCA_039936375.1 of Caldimonas sp. Taxonomy (GTDB): domain Bacteria; phylum Pseudomonadota; class Gammaproteobacteria; order Burkholderiales; family Burkholderiaceae_C; genus Schlegelella_A. The sequence goes on from JBDTIO010000451.1 coordinate 9,431, forward strand.
CTCAGTGGATGAAGGCCGCGCCGCATACGAACCAGTGAGCGAACAGCGACATTGGCTTGACATGAAAAGACGCGCCGTACGAGAGCGCCGAGTGGGACGACTGTCGTCTCGCTGGGACGTAAGGCTAAAGATCGCGATCGTCCTCGCCGGCGTCGTCGCCTTCGCATGCATTGCTCTCATTCCGACACAGCACGGGCCCATCGATTTCAGCCGCTGGGTTGGCGACGCCATCGGGCTCACACAGACAACCGAGAACGGGAAACCCTACCGCGACACAAGGTGGTACGAGCTAGGGCCGGCGGGCTGGGATCCTTACAAGGAAGTTCGGGAACTGCAGCGAAGCGGTCGGTCGCTGTCCGACTCGGATCCGCGCGCCGTCGAGTTGTCGAAGAAGACGCGCGACATCTGGGACAAAGCGCCGACAAACCCTGCCATGGACGGAGCAGCAGTACGCATCCCGGGCTATGTCGTGCCGCTCGATCAGACAGAAAAGGGAACCGGCGAATTTCTGCTCGTACCGTACTTCGGGGCTTGCATCCACACCCCTGCACCGCCCTCGAATCAGATCATCCTCGTGAAGCTAGCGACTCGTAAACGCGGTATGCGGACGATGGACAACGTATGGGTCAGCGGCACTTTGAAGGCGTTGCGCTCCGACTCGCCGATGGGTATGAGCAGCTACAGCATGGACGCGAAAGATATCCGACCTTATGTACCTCCGCCGCAGTAGGTCCGAGCTGGCAGCAAGGCCGCAGAAAGGCGTTGCCGCATGTCCCTGATGTAGGGCACTTCCTGTGTATGCGCGGTAAAGCCATGCGCCGTCGCCCGGCGGGTGAAACCTTTGGCTAGCATGGGCGTCAACCGGACGAGGCAAGCTAGAGGCCCGCACCCCCCTACCAGGAAGCCCCATGCCCCAGCCCCTTCAACGTCGTTTGTCGATGGCGGTCAGCGCCGCTCTCAGCGCTCTGATATGCGCCGCCGTCACCTGGAGTGTGCAGGCCTCGGCCGCCGCCGCCGCGCCGGCCGAGGTGACCCGCGCCACGTTGCCCAACGGCTTGCGCGTGGTCATCGTGCGCGATACGCTGGCCCCGGTGGTGACCACAGAGGTGAACTACTTGGTCGGCTCGGACGAGGCACCGGCCGGCTTTCCGGGCACCGCCCACGCACTGGAACACATGATGTTCCGCGGCAGTCCCGGCCTGAGCAAGGACCAGCTCGCCGCCATCGCGGCCAACCTGGGCGGCAGCTTCAATGCCGCCACCACCCAGAGCGTGACGCAGTACTTCTTCAACACCCCGG
>JBDTIO010000452.1:0-2898 GCA_039936375.1 Caldimonas sp.
GCGCGGTCGAGCAATGGCACCAAGCGCGGAAAGTCGGCGAGCAGCGTGTCGAGTGCCGCCGCCGAGTGGTTCCCTGTCTTCACGAGGCCCATACGCAGGTTGTCGCGCGCGGTCAAGGCGGGGAAGATCTCGCGTCCCTGCGGCACATAGGCCATGCCGAGTCGCGCACGGCCGTGCGGTGCCATCCGCGTCACGTCGACGTCATTCAACTGCACGCGACCCTCCGTCGGCTTCAGCGCGCCGATCAGGCAGCGCAGCAGCGTGGTCTTGCCCATCCCGTTGTGGCCGAGGATGCCGAGCGATTCGCCCGGGGCGATCGTCATCGAGACTTGGTGCAGCACCGGTATCGCGCCGTAGCCGGCGCTGAGCTTCGAGACCGAGAGCACGGCGTTCTGCGGCCTAATGCGGCTTCTTGCCGAGGTAGATCTGCTGAACGAGCGGATCTCCCATGATCCGCTCGGGGATGTCCTCGCGGATCACCTCGCCCTGATGGAGCACGGTGACCTTCTTCGCGATCATGCGGATGAAGCCCATGTCGTGCTCGACCACGACGAGCGCGTGGCGACGGTTGATCTCGAGGATGAGCTCGGCGGTGCGCGCCACTTCGGCATCGCTCATCCCGGCCGTGGGCTCGTCGAGCAGGATCAGCGCCGGCTCGGCCGCCATCACGACCGCAAGCTCGACCCACTGGCGCTGACCGTGAGCGAGCGTACCGGCGAGTGCCTGCGCCTCGCCGAGCATGCCGACGCGTTCGAGCGTAGTGCGGGTCGCGTCATCGGCGAGGCGCGGGTCCGCGCGCCGCGCCGAGAGCCAGACGTTCTCCCACACCGACAGCCCGTTGAAGAGGCTCGGCACCTGAGTCTTGATGCCGATCCCGAGCCGTCCGGGCTCGTGCGGCTGCATCCTCGAGATGTCCCTGCCGCGAAACAGGATCTGGCCAGAAGACGGCTTGACCTGCCCGGTCAGCAGCTTGAAGAACGTGCTCTTGCCGGCACCGTTCGGGCCGATCACGCAGCGCAGCTCGTTCTCGGCGAGCGTGAAGTTCACGTCACGCGTCGCATGCACGCCGCCGAAGCGGACGTTCAGGTCTCGCGTCTGCAGCAGCGGCGTGGCGGGGACTGCACTCATCGGGCAACCTCCGTGCTCCGCACGGCGGTGCCATGCTGCCTAGCAACCGCCGGGTGAGGGCTCATGCGCGCGGCTCTCCAAGCGGCGTCGGTGCCGGCGTCGCAACCGGCGCGCTCCGGCGCGCCGGAGCGCGACGCCGCAGCAGCCACTGCAACGCGTCGCCGAGGCTCGGCACCAGCCCACGAGGCACCAGCAACACGAAGGCCACCAGGATCGCGCCGAGGACGAGGTTGGCGTTGAAGGTCTGCTGCGTGCCGATCTGCGTCGTCAGCCACTGGATCAGGATGCAGCCGACGACCGGCCCGATCAGCGTGCCCATGCCACCGATGATGACCCAGATGATGATCTGCGCCGACTGCGCGAGGCCGAAGATCGTCGGGCTCGTGAAGGCGCCCCAGTTCGCGAAGAGACAGCCGGCGAGGCCGGCGACCGCGCCGCCGATCGTGAACGCGCCGAGCTTGTAGACACGCGCGTCGTAGCCGAGCAGCAGCGCGCGCTGCTCGTTCTCCTTGATCGCGACGATCACATGGCCGATCGGCGACGCGATCAGCAAGCGGAGGCCCGCGTAGACGGCGATCAGCAACCCGAACGACAGGTTGAACATGCCGCGCGGCGTGATCGCCTGGTCGACGTCACCGGGCCAGTTGAGTGGCGGAATCGCCGGAATCCCGTTGAAGCCGCCAAGCGGCGCATGGCCGATCTTCCATTCGGGGCCGGCAGTCGAGTTGACGAGGTTGAAGAGGATCAGCGTCACCGTCAGCGTGATCACGCCCATGTAGACGTCCGAGAGGCGCCCGTAGAAGATCACGTAGCCCAGCAGCGCGGCGAAGAGCGCCGGCAGTGCGATCGAGAGCAGCAGCGGCACGGTGCTATCGCCGAGATTCACCACCGAGATCGCGTAGACGTAGGCGCCGAGGCCGAAGAACGCGGCCTGGCCGAAACAGAGAATTCCGGCAAATCCCCAGATGAATCCGAGGCTCATGGCGAGCATCGACATCACCAGATAGATTGTCACCTGGATCAGCGTGAAATCGTCGATGAAGCCGGGCAGTCCGACCAGCAGCGCGACGCCGACTGCGACGCAGAGCGCGGCGCTCTTCCACGAGCCGCCGAAGCCGGCAACGCTCACAGCGAGCCTTTGAAGAATCTTCCGGTGATGCCTTGCGGCAGCAGGCGCAGCATCACGATCGCCGCGACCAGCAGCGCGACTTCGCCGAAGACCGGCGTGCTGAGGAACGAGGCAATCTGGTTGATCGCGCCGAAGAACGTCGAGGCGCCGATCAGGCCGGTGAGGATCGCGGGGCCGCCGCCGATGACGGTGATGAACGCCTTGGCGATGAAGGCTCCGCCCATCGTCGGCACCACGCCGGTCAACGGCGTGAGGAGCCCGCCGGCCAGGCCCGAGAGCGCCGCGCCGACCGCGAACGTCACCGAATAGACCCGGCTCGGGCTGATGCCCAGCGCGTCGGCCATGGCCGGGTTCTGCATCGTTCCGCGTGCGATCAGGCCGAGCTGCGTCGCGAGCAGAACCCAGCGCAGCGCGAGCGCCAGCAACACCGCGGCGCCAATGATCACTAGGGTGTAGACGCTGATGGAATAGCGGCCGATCGAGAAGCTGCCGAGCGGGGTCGAGATGCCCGCGGTCGTGTTGCCGACCACGGAGGTCACGATGCCGACCAGCAGCAGCGAGAGGCCCCAGGTCGCGAGCATCGTGTCGACCATGCGCCCGTAGAGATGGCGGATCACGAGTCGCTCGAGGACGACGCCGAC
>JBDTIO010000453.1:0-7676 GCA_039936375.1 Caldimonas sp.
GTGCTGACGATCGACGTCTGGGAGCACGCCTACTACATCGACTATCGCAACGCGCGCCCGAAGTTTGTCGAGGCGTTCCTCGGCTCGCTCGTCAACTGGGATTTCGCGGCGAAGAACTTCGCCTGACGATACCGGCGCTCCGCTCTCGCGAGCGGAGCCCTTACTGCATCGCCGGCAGGCCTCTCAGCTTTTGCCCGGCCTTGATGCCGCGCTTGGCGAACCAGCCGTCATTCATCTCGAGCACGAAGCGCACCGGCTTTTCCGAGCAGTGGCCGTCGAGCGTCTGCGGCTTCATTCGGTCCAGGTTGACGATGATGCCGTCGTCGGCCACAAAGGCGACGTCGAGCGGAATCAAGGTGTTCTTCATCCAGAAGCATTGCTGGCCGGGCCTCTCGAAGGCGAACAGCATTCCCTGGTTGGCGCCCATCGCGGTGCGAAACATGAGGCCGATCTCGCGTTCCTCGGCGGTCTGGGCCAGCTCGGCGTCGATGTTGTGAATGCCGGCGTTCATCCGGATCCTGGGCAGTGATTGCGGGCCGGTCTGCGCCGCGGCACCGAACACAACGCATACGCCGGCGAGGATGGCGAACAGGGCGCGGAGCGGCTTAGTCATCGTTTCTCATCCGACTTAGAATTTCAGGTTGCATTCACCACGGCGGCGCCGGCGGAGCCTCATTCTCATGTATCAGCACATCAAGGTGCCCGCGGGCGGGCAAAAGATCAAGGTCAACGCCGACTTTTCTCTGGCGGTACCCGACGAGCCGGTGATTCCATACATCGAGGGCGATGGCACGGGGCTCGACATCACGCCGGTCATGATCAAGGTCGTGGATGCGGCTGTCGCGAAAGCTTACGGCGGCAAGAAGAAGATCCACTGGATGGAAGTCTTTGCCGGCGAAAAATCGACTCGCATCTACGGCCCCGATGTCTGGTTGCCGCCCGAAACGCTGGCGGCCGTGAAGGACTATGTCGTCTCCATCAAGGGGCCGCTGACGACGCCGGTGGGCGGCGGCATCCGCTCGCTCAACGTGGCGCTGCGCCAGGAGCTCGATCTCTACGTGTGCCTGCGCCCGATCCAGTACTTCAAGGGTGTGCCGTCGCCGGTCAAGGCGCCGGAGAAGACCAACATGGTCATCTTCCGCGAGAACTCGGAAGACATCTACGCCGGCATCGAGTTCGAGGCCGAGAGCGAGAAGGCGAAAAGGCTCATCAAGATCCTGCAGGACGACTTTGGCGTCAAGAAGATCCGCTTCCCGAACACCTCGGCTATCGGCATCAAGCCGGTCTCGAGAGAGGGCACCGAGCGCCTGGTTCGCAAGGCGATCCAGTACGCGATCGACAACGACAAGCCCTCGGTGACGCTGGTGCACAAGGGCAATATCATGAAGTTCACCGAAGGCGGCTTTCGCGACTGGGGCTATGGCCTGGCGCAGAGCGAATTCGGGGCCAAGCCGATCGACGGCGGCCCCTGGTGCAAGTTTGCCAGCCCGAAGAGCGGCAAGGAGATCATCGTCAAGGACGTGATCGCCGACGCCTTCCTGCAGCAGATCCTGTTGCGTCCGGCCGAGTACTCGGTGATCGCGACGCTCAACCTGAACGGCGACTACGTCTCGGACGCTCTGGCCGCGCAGGTCGGCGGCATCGGCATTGCGCCGGGCGCCAACATGAGCGATTCGATCGCCATGTTCGAGGCGACGCACGGCACGGCACCGAAGTACGCCGGCAAGGACTACGTCAACCCCGGCTCGGAAATCCTTTCCGCCGAGATGATGCTGCGCCACATGGGCTGGATCGAGGCAGCCAACCTCATCATCAGCTCGATGGAAAAGTCGATCCTGTCGAAGAAGGTCACCTATGACTTCGCTCGATTGATGGAAGGCGCAACCCAGGTCTCCTGCTCGGGCTTCGGCCAGGTCATGATCGAGCACATGTAGGCGAATCGGCATCCTCCGAAAAGCCCGCCATTCGGCGGGCTTTTTTCTGGGCGCCACGGCTCAAGATAGGTGGCTTGAAGATGCTGCAGCCCGCTCCCGTGTCTTGTGAACTACTACCCGGTGCCAATATGCGTCGCAACGGCGCGTTTTGTGGCCGACTCGATAGAATGAATTCATGCCCGCCGCCCCTCCGCCGCCACCGGCTCCGCCCACCGTCCGCCCGATTCGGCCCGACGATGGTCAGGGCGCCGTGGTCGTCGAGCGCAAGGCTGAAAAGACCGAGCCACCGCGGATGTACCAGGTTGTCCTGCTCAACGACGACTACACGCCCATGGAGTTCGTGGTGATGGTGCTACAGGAATATTTCAGTCGAGATCTCGAGACGGCGACACAGATCATGCTCAAGATCCATCACGAAGGTCGCGGCGTCTGCGGCGTCTATTCGAAAGACGTGGCCGCCACGAAGGTCGAGCTGGTGCTCGCCGCCGCGAGGCGCGGCGGTCACCCGCTGCAATGCACAATGGAGTCCGCATGATTGCGCAAGAGTTGGAAGTCAGCCTGCACATGGCGTTCGTCGAAGCCCGCCAGCAGCGCCATGAGTTCATCACGGTCGAGCACCTGCTGATGGCTCTGCTCGACAATCCCTCGGCCGCCGAAGTGCTGCGCGCCTGTTCCGCCAATCTCGACGATCTGAGAAAGAGCCTGGTCGGCTTCATCAAGGAAAACACGCCGACGGTGGGCGGCGCCGACGAGGTCGACACGCAACCCACGCTCGGCTTTCAGCGCGTCATCCAGCGCGCCATCATGCACGTGCAGTCGACCGGTAGCGGCAAGAAGGAAGTGACCGGCGCCAACGTGCTCGTCGCGATCTTCGGCGAGAAGGATTCGCACGCCGTCTACTACCTGCATCAGCAAGGCGTGACGCGTCTCGACGTCGTCAACTTCATTGCCCATGGCATCAAGAAGACCGATCCGCCCGAAGCGTCGAAGCCGGGCGAGGGCGGCAGCTCGAACTCCGAAGGCGAGAAGGACGACGGCGACGGCAAGGGCTCGCCGCTCGATCAGTTCACGCAAAACCTGAATCAGCTCGCCCGCGACGGCAAGATCGATCCGCTGATCGGCCGCGAGCACGAGGTCGAGCGCGTCGTGCAGATCCTTTGTCGCCGGCGCAAGAACAACCCGCTGCTGGTCGGCGAAGCCGGCGTCGGCAAGACGGCGATCGCCGAAGGCCTGGCTTGGCGCATCACGCAAAACGAGGTGCCGGAGATCCTGGCCGACTCGGTCGTCTATTCGCTCGACATGGGAGCGCTCCTCGCCGGTACCAAATACCGCGGCGATTTCGAGCAGCGCCTGAAGGGCGTGCTGAAGCACCTGAAGGATCAGCCGAATGCGATCCTGTTCATCGACGAAATCCACACTCTGATCGGCGCCGGCGCCGCGTCGGGCGGCACGCTGGACGCGAGCAATCTTCTGAAACCGGCGCTCAGCTCGGGCACGATGAAGTGCATCGGGGCGACGACGTTCACCGAATACCGCGGCATCTTCGAGAAAGACGCGGCCTTGTCGCGCCGGTTCCAGAAGATCGACGTCGTCGAGCCCTCGATCGAGCAGACCGTCGAGATACTCAAGGGCCTGAAGTCGCGTTTCGAGGAGCATCACAGCGTCAAGTACGCGCCGGCGGCACTGCAGGCGGCGGCGGAGCTCTCGGCCAAGTACATCAATGACCGCCACCTGCCCGACAAGGCGATCGACGTGATCGACGAAGCGGGCGCGGCGCAGCGCATCCTGCCCAAGAACAAGCAGAAGAAGACGATCACGCGCAACGAGGTCGAAGAGATCGTCGCCAAAATCGCGCGTATCCCGCCGGCCAGCGTGTCGAGCGACGACCGCTCGAAGCTGAAGACGCTCGACCGCGACCTGAAGAGCGTCGTGTTCGGACAGGAGCCAGCGATCGACGTGCTCGCCGCGGCGATCAAGATGGCACGCTCGGGCCTCGGTCGGCCCGACAAGCCGATTGGCTCGTTCCTCTTCAGCGGCCCCACCGGCGTCGGCAAGACAGAAGTGGCCAAGCAGCTCGCCTTCATTCTCGGCATCGAGCTGATTCGCTTCGACATGAGCGAGTACATGGAGCGTCACGCGGTGAGCCGCCTGATCGGCGCACCGCCGGGCTACGTCGGGTTCGACCAGGGCGGCTTGCTGACCGAGGCGATCTCGAAGAAACCACATGCGGTGCTCCTGCTCGACGAGATCGAGAAGGCCCACCCGGATGTCTTCAACGTTCTGCTCCAGGTCATGGACCATGGCACGCTGACCGACAACAACGGGCGCAAGGCCGACTTCCGCAGCGTCATCATCGTCATGACCACGAATGCCGGCGCCGAGTCCCTCAACAAGTCGTCGATCGGCTTCACGAACTCGAAGGAAGCCGGCGACGAGCTGGCCGACATCAAGCGGCTCTTCACGCCGGAATTCCGCAATCGTCTCGACGCGACGGTGAGCTTCAAGGCGCTCGACGAAGAGATCATCCTTCGTGTCGTCGACAAGTTCCTGCTCCAGCTCGAGGGACAGCTCGCCGAGAAGAAGGTCGAAGTTACCTTCACCGACGCGTTGCGCCAGACCTTGGCGAAGAAGGGTTTCGATCCGCTGATGGGCGCAAGGCCGATGCAGCGGCTCATCCAGGACACGATCCGTCGCGCCCTGGCCGACGAGTTGCTGTTCGGCCGGCTGGTCGACGGCGGCCGCCTGGCGGTCGACGTCGATGCCGACGGCAAGCCCGTGCTCGACATCCAGCCGCTCAAGAAGAGCGACAAGCCGAAGGCCGAGCCAGCAACGGCGTGATCAGACGCGAGCGGCCGGTAAGTCCGGCCGCTTCGCCGGATCCTGGCGAAAGAAGTCCTTCAGCAAGGCGTAGACGCGCGGCTGCTCCGCCATGAGCTCGGCCGGCGCGACGAAGAAAGCTTCCGCGGCGACCGCGAAGAATTCTTCGAGCGCCTCGGCGCCGTAGGGGTCGAGGAAGGTTTCCTCCTCGTGGTCAACGGCGTCGGCGAAACGTTCGAACTCGTCGGCCAGGGCGTTCAGCCAGATGCCGCGTTCACTCGCCGGGTCGACCTCGTCGAGGCCGGTGGTGAGGCCCGCACGCATGTCGATCACGTGGGCGAACTCGTGAACGACGACGTTGTAGCCGTCAGCCGCCGACTGCCCGGATTCGTCGACATCGCGCCAGGCGAGCATGATTGGCCCGCCGCTCATCGCCTCGCCGGAAAGTTCTTCGTCGTAGGCATGAACGACGCCGTCTTCATCTTCGACCTCGCGACGGGCGACGACAGCGTCTTCGTGAACAACGATGCCGACGAAGCCGTCGAGCCACTCAAGACCCAGCTTCAGCGCCGGCAGACAAGCTTGTGCGGCGATCGCGACGGCCATCTCGTCGGAGACCTCGAGTCCGCGCGTTCCCGAAAATTCCTTCTCGGCGAGAAAGAGTGTAGCCATCTCGCGCATGGCGTCGAGGTCCGCAGGGTCGCGTGCCGCGAGAAACGGGAAGCGCGCCAGAGTCAGGCGCCAGAGCGCGTCGGGGATGGGTCGGCGTTCGAGAGTGCGCTTTCGCCGCCAGTTCCGCCACCAGCGGCTCATGGTCGATTCGACGGACTGACCGGCGCGATCTGCGGGGCAACGCGCGCAAATCCTCGGGCAGTCCAGCGCAGCACCTCGGCACGTGGCGGCCCGCCGGCATCGAGCTCCCAATCACTCAGCACGTGACGGACCACGCCGCGCTCGATCTCGTGCATCGCCGGCGCGTGCGTGTGTCCGTGAACGAGCACCGGCGATCGGGCCTGCCGCAACCATTGCGAGACGGAGGCCGTATCGACGTCGATCATGGCGCCCAGGCCGGGCATGTGCAGCGTCTCGCTGCGTCGCCGGGCCTTGCGGCCGATGGCGCGCCGCCAGGCCAGCGGCAAGGCGAGGAACGTGCGCTGCACGCTCGGTCGGCGCACGACCGAGCGATAGCGCTGGTACGCGGTGTCGTCGAGGCAGAGCGCGTCGCCGTGCGAGGCGAGCACGCGCGTGCCGAAGGCGCTGAGCAGCGTCGGATCGCGCAGCCGGAGCACGCCGCTCGCTTCCAGCATCGCGTCGCCGACCAGGAAGTCGCGGTTGCCGGCCATGAAGCCGACGGTCCGAAGCGCCGCCGCTTCGCTCAGCAACGCCGCGCAACGTGCTTCGAAGCCATGGTTGGCCATGTCGTCGCCGACCCAGACTTCGAACAGGTCGCCGAGAATGAACACTGCGTCGGCCGAGGTATGGCGCAGGTGCGCGGCCCATGCCGCGAACGCGCGTGGCGTGTTCTCGGCCAGGTGCAGATCGCTGATGAAGTCGATCGCTTGCCACCCGGCGGGGGCGACGAAGGTCGGCGTCGCCTCGGGCAAGGGCAGCGCCCCTGCCGGCGACCTATGCGCCGCCATGGCGCAGGGCCCCTACGAGACGACCGTCGCGCGTGTGATGGTCACGTCGTCGACCGGCACGTCGGCATGGCCGGCGCGGGTGCCGGTGCGGACTTGTTCGATCGCGTCGACCACCTCGCTGCCTTTGATGATCTTGCCGAACACGGCATAGCCCCAGCCCTGCGGCGTTTCCGACTTGAAGTTGAGGAAGTCGTTGTTGGTGGTATTGATGAAGAACTGCGCGGTCGCCGAATGCGGCGCCGAGGTGCGCGCCATCGCCACGGTGTAGTGATCGTTCTTCAGGCCGTTCGAGGCCTCGTTCTGGATCGAGTTGCCGGTGGGCTTTTGCGTCATGCCGGGCTCGAAGCCGCCGCCTTGCACCATGAAGCCCTTGATGACACGGTGAAACACCGTGCCGTCGAAGTGGCCGTTCTCAACGTTGGTGATGAAGTTCTTCACCGTCTCGGGCGCCTTCTCGTCGTCGAGCTCGAGGCGGATCGTTCCCTTGCTGGTTTCCAGGTCGACTTGTTTGGTCACGTCATTTCTCCACGGTTGCTTTTTTGATCACGACGGGCGTCAGCGGCACGTCGCCGGGGCCAGTGGGCACGGCGCGGATCTTGTCGACCACATCCATGCCGTCGACGACCTTGCCGAAGACGGTATAGCCGTTGCCGTCGCGCGCTTGCGCCTGATTGAGGAAATCATTGTCCTTGACGTTGATGAAGAATTGCGCCGTCGCCGAATTCGGATCGTTGGTGCGAGCCATGGCAACCGTGCCGCGCTGGTTGGTCAGGCCGTTCTTGCTCTCCAGGGCGATCGGCGGCCGCGTTGCCTTTTCCTTCAGGTCGGCCGTCATGCCGCCACCCTGGATCATGAAGTTGTTGATGACGCGGTGAAAGACGGTGCCGTTGTAGTGCCCGGCCTGCACGTACTTGATGAAATTGTCGACGGTGTTCGGTGCTTTCGCGGCGTCCAGTGCGATGACGATGTTGCCGGCGCTCGTCTCGAGCTTGACTTTCTGCGCCAGCGCCGGGGCCGCGAAAGCCACCGTGAGGGCGGCGGCGAAGGACAGGGCTGCGCGGGAGAGATATTTCTGCATCGATTGCTCCTGGGTCGAGGGGGTCAGCGGGCCGCGCTTGCGGCAATGGCGGGAAGTGGCGCCCTCGAAGGGGCCGGGACCTGAACGACCTGACGCACCAGCGCGAGCTTGCGCGGCACGCTCGTGCTCGACGGGTCCAGCTTCAAGGCACGCCCATAGGATTGGCCGGCAAGCATCGTATACACGTCGCCGAGATTTTCGTTCGCG
>JBDTIO010000454.1:0-3392 GCA_039936375.1 Caldimonas sp.
GTGCGACAGGTTGCCCAGGGTCTCGTTCTTGACCTTGCCGTCCTCGCGGTAGCTGCGGCGCAGCAGATGGGTGCGATAGACCTGGTCCTTGTACTTGCGGGTCGTAGTGACGACGTGAGCGGTACCGGTTCGGGTGGGCATGAACGGAAATGTAGACGACGAATGTCACGATGTCAAGCACGTTTAGTGACTACACGTTGACGCCAAAAAATCCTCCGAAGAGGAGGATTCATGAGCGATGACAACTACTTGCCGTCACGCGGGTGACTACGAAGCGCCGGGAACTTCAGTCTAGAGCGGTTCACCGAGGCCTCCACGGCGGTGCGTTGCGTCGATGAATGCAACGCAACGAGCCCGTTCATGCACTCAAGCCACCTCATCCGCCCGACGGAAACCAAGGACGTGCGACGTCAGCGTTCTGCAGACCGGCCAGCCGTTCGATCACCTGCAAGTTGTTCACCAATTCAGCGACGTCCGGAACACGGTGCACGATGTCATCTGCTTTCCACTTTTCCTGGTCGCTGGTCACGTTTCCTCTCAGAGTCACGACGCCCTTGTCAACCTGTACGTCGAGCAACTCGACGTTGACCTCAGGATCGTTTTCCAGTTCCACCTGGATTTGGTGCTGCAAGTCGCTGTCTGATTTCATGGGATCTCCACTGAATGTCAAAGGAACAGGATGCGACTTTCGTACTTCCCTGTCCGTGCGCTCGGGAACAGTGTGCCGGCAGAAACGGCTCGGGCCAGCGACGGAACTCGGGCACGCGAAGGCCTTTTCGGCTCTGAGGAACCCTGGCTGCGGGCGGCGCGCACCCGGGCAGCTTAGGACGATGTGGCGAAGACGTAGTCCCAGAAGCCGCTGGTGACGCCGTAGTGACCTCCCGGCTCGGCATGGCGGTGATGCAGCGCGTGCCGGCGCTTGCAGCGGCGGGCCCAGCCGCTCGATGGCCGCCAGTGGTGCGCTGCGTGATGCACCGTCGAGTAGGTGAGGTAGCCGGCCAGGACGCCCAGCGTCAGGGCACCGGCTCGCAACGGGCCGGCCCACAGAAGCGCCGGAAGAAGGACGAGTCCGGCGATCAGCGCGGCGCTCATCAGCGTCGGCGCGCAGATGAGCGCCGACGGGCGGCGGTGGTGTTCGGCGTGCCAGTCGCTGAACGGGCGCAGCCCGTGCAGGACAAACCGGTGGATGGCGTATTCGAGCACTGTCCATGCGACCGCGCCGGCGCAGACGATCGCGGCCAACTGAACTTCGTGCTCATCCAGACCGAACACGACGAGCACCACTGCGAGTGACGACGTCAACAGGCCGTAGAAGACGAAGTCGACGACGTACGCCAACGGCCTGTGCTCGAGGGCGAAGATGCTCATCCGCCGTCTCGATGCACGGGAACCGCCGCGCACGCTTGCCGGCGTGCCGTAGAGGTCTGCGTCTCTCGAAGCCCGGAGCTCGCTTTTCGATGAAGGCCCATGTCGCCTGCTTTTCTTGATGGAAACGGGGCCGGCCATACGACCGGGCCCGAGCGACAGACAGCCGCCGGAACGACGATCGTTTCCTTCGACGTGCTCAGAGTGCGCGCGAGGACCGGCGGCGTCTGTGCGCTGGCGAACGACGGCGCAACCTAACGCATGCAGGCCTTGTAGGTGCGCCGGTCTGCGGCATAGCAGCCGCAGGCAGCGGCCTCGAGGCCCCTGCGATCGAGAATAGTGACCTCGCCGCGGCGATAGGCGATGAGCCCTTGCTTCTGCAAGGACCCGGCCGCCGTCGTGACGCCGACCCGTCGCACGCCCAACATGTAGGCGAGAAACACGTGCGTGACGCGAAAGCTGTCGGAGCCCGAGCGGTCCTGGCTCATCAGAAGCCAGCGCGCGAGACGCGGGCCGATGAGGTGAAAGCGCAGGCAGGCGGCCGAATGCGCGAGCTGTTCCATCAACACGTAGACATAGCGACCCAGCTGCAGCCGCAGCGCTGCGCTGCCGCGCAGCTCGCGCCGCAACGGCCCGGCGCTGACCCGCCATGCGAGCCCGGGGCCCTGGACGACTGCATGCAGCGGCGACATCGACACGCCAAGCGCGAAGTGCGCGCCGAGCATGCCCTCGGAGCCGAACATTCCGACCTCCACGCCCGGGCTGCCCTCGATGCGTGTGACCAGCGAGACGAACCCTTCGGTCGGAAAGTAGGCGTGAGGCATCGGCGCGCCGGGATTCGCCAACACCTCGGCCAATCCCAGCTCGACGCGCTTGCAGATCGAAAGCAGGCCGATCCTGTCCTTGCGCGGCAGCGATTCGATCAGACGGTTTTCTGCTTCGACCAAGCCAGCTCCTCGGCGCTGCCGCGGTGAGTCGAGGCATCGCGTGCTGCGTCACGGAGCCTTCGAGATGCCGGAGTCTGCGTTGCCGCGCGACGCTTGACCGTCTGCTAGCCCACATAGCGGTAGCCGAAGCAGGGGCTGAGCCAGACCCGTCCCATGCGTCTTGTTCAGACGCTCTGTGCGCTCGCGTACAGACGCCGAGCCCGGGTTCCGATCGACTCGCGGGCGCGACAGCTGACACGCTGGCCGAGGAGTAACAAGTGACCTTCTTTCACGCTGTGGCCCAGATCGATCATCACGCGGCCAAGGTTCTGCAGTTCGATGCCGACGAATTCCAGCTGCGCAAGGTCACCGCGCATCGACACGACACGGGGCAGCACGGCAGCGCCGTTCGCTCCGAGCACGAGTTCTTTGCCGAGGTGTGCGATTCGCTCGAAGGCATGACCTGGGTGCTGATCGCGGGCGGTCACTCGCCGCAGGCCGACTTTCGCCACTACATCGACAAGCACCGGCCGGCGCTTCTTCTGCACGTGGCCGGCTGGGAGACGATCGATCACCCGACCGAGGGTCAGTTGCTGGCACTCGCCCGCAAGTACCTCGCCGTGCACGACCGCGAAACCGCGCCCGTCGGTCACTCCTGAGGCCGGCCCACAGCGAAAGCAATCATGAATCCCGTCACTTCATTTCTCGTCTTCATCTGCGTGGTTGCCGGCTTGGCCGTCGGCTACCTCGTGAATCCCCTCCTGGCGTTGCCTTTCTTCCTCGCGGCGGCCTTGGTCTCCGCGTCGCTGAAGATGGCCAACGTCTGGCAGAAGTTCGTCGTCCTCAGGATGGGCAAGCTGCAAAGCGTCAAGGGCGCCGGCCTGTTCGTGATCATCCCGGTCATCGACAGCGTCGTCGCCGTGATCGACGTGCGCATCCAGACGACTGCCTTCAACGCCGAGCAGGCGCTGACCCGCGACACGGTCCCGGTCAACGTCGACGCGATCATCTTCTGGCACGTCGAGAATTCCGAGAAGGCGGCGCTGGCCATTACCAACTACCGCGAGGCGATCGACCGCGTCGCGCAGACCTCGCTGCGCG
>JBDTIO010000455.1:0-5876 GCA_039936375.1 Caldimonas sp.
GCGATAGACGTTGCCGTCCCATTCGCCGCCGTCGCGAGCACGGCGAATCGCCGCCTCGGTTTCGCGACGAGCTCGTCGCCGCGCCGTCGGCCAGGCGACGGTCGCATCGATGCCGGCGCCGATGCGCCGGCTCCAACGCCGAAGGGCGGCGTCGAAGCGGCCGCGCCGGCGCGTGCCGAGAACGACGCGCAGCAGCATCACGAGGCAGCCGGCGACGATGGTGGCGGCGAAGATCTTTTCGAGCACGAAGGTGGCCCGGCGCGACAGGCACGCCGGTGCCAGCCGATGGTAGCGCGGCGGCGGCCGGATGCACGCGATGGCCGAGAATGGCTGGCGTGAGCTCACTCGCCGTCGCGCCCGCAGCCGATTCACGCCAGGCCTGGACGCGCCTCGTTGTGGCGCTGGCGCTGATGACGATCGGCAGCGGCGCGATGTATGTCGTCTCGGTCGTGCTGCCTTCGGTGCAGAAGGAATTCGGCGTCGCGCGTGCCGACGCGTCGCTGCCCTACACGCTGCTCATGCTCGGCTTCGGCTTCGGCGGCATCGCCATGGGCAAGCTGGCCGACCGGCGCGGCGTCATGCTGCCTTGCCTGATCGGCGCCGGCGGCCTCGCCGTGGGATTCGTCGCCGCCGGAATGAGCAAGAGCATCACGAGCTTCGCGCTCGTGCACGGCCTGCTGCTCGGCCTGGTCGGATCCTCGGCCACGTTCGCGCCGCTGGTCGCCGACACGTCGCTCTGGTTCGTCAAGCGGCGTGGCATCGCGGTGGCGATCTGCGCCAGCGGCAACTACTTTGCCGGCGCGATCTGGCCGCCGGTGGTTCAGCATTTCGTCGAGACGATCGGCTGGCGCCAGACCTACATCGGCCTGGGCGTCGTCTGTGCCGTCACGCTGCCGCCGCTCGCCTTGCTCATGCGGGCGCGGCCGCCGGCGCCGACCGCGGCGACGGCAACCGCGCGGGGCGCGACGCCGTCGACGCGGCCGTTCGGCTTGTCGATGAATGCAGCGCAAGCGCTGCTCTGCATCGCCGCCGTGGCCTGCTGTGTCGCCATGGCGATGCCGCAGGTGCACATCGTCGCCTACTGCGGCGACCTCGGCTTCGGTGCGGCACGCGGCGCGCAGATGCTGTCGCTGATGCTGGCCTGCGGCATCGTCAGCCGGCTGGTCTCGGGTGCCATCTGCGACCGCATCGGCGGGCTGCGCACGTTGCTCCTCGGCTCGCTGCTGCAGGGCACGGCACTGCTCCTCTTTCTGCCGTTCGATTCGCTGGTCTCGCTGTACGTCATCTCCGGCCTGTTCGGCCTGTTCCAGGGCGGCATCGTGCCGTCGTACGCGATCATCGTGCGCGAGCATTTCCCTGCCGCGGAGGCCGGCGCACGGGTCGGCACCGTCTTGATGTTCACCTTGTTCGGGATGGCGCTCGGCGGCTGGATGTCAGGCAAGGTGTTCGACCTCACTGGCTCATATCACGCAGCGTTCCTGAACGGCCTGGCCTGGAACGCGCTGAACGTGTCGATTGCGCTCTTCCTGCTCGGCCGCACCCGCGGCTGGATCGGACGCCGCATCGTCGCAGCCTGAGCGCGGCGCGTCGTGGCCATCCTGGTCGGCACCGCGTCCTGGACCGACAAGACGCTCATTGCAAGCGGCCGCTTCTATCCGAAGGATGCGAAGAACGCGGAAGCGCGGCTGCGTTTCTACGCTTCGCAATTTCCGATCGTCGAGGTCGACTCGAGCTACTACGCGATGCCCGCGCCGGCGACGGCGCAGCTCTGGGCCGAGCGCACGCCCGAAGGCTTCGTCATGAACGTCAAGGCCTTTCGCCTGTTCACCGGCCACCAGACATCTCCGACGGTCATGCACCGGGATCTGCAGTCGGCGCTCGGCGGCGTCGCCGGCCCATCTTTCTTCTATCGCGACCTCTCGAGCGAGCTGATCGACGAGCTGTGGCGGCGCTTTCGCGAAGCGCTGCAGCCGCTGCGGGCGGCTGGCCGGCTCGGCCTCGTCCACTTCCAGTTCCCGCCCTGGCTGGTCAGCGAGGCGGCGGGGCGCGCCCATGTCGAGCTTTGCGTGCAGCGCATGAGCGGCTTCGATCTCGGCGTCGAGTTCCGCCACGCCAGCTGGTTCGCCGGCGACGAGCGGCAGCGCCAGACGATCGCTTTCCTGCGCGAGCTCGGCGTGGCCCACACCGTCGTCGACGGCCCGCAAGGCTTCTTCAACAGCGTGCCCGCGCTGTGGGAGGCGACCCATCCGCGTTACGCGCTGCTGCGCCTGCACGGCCGCAACACGCAGACCTGGAACGTCAAGGGGCAGACGGCGGCGTCGGATCGCTTCAACTACGACTATCCCGAACGGGAGCTGGCCGAGCTCGTGCCCAAGCTCGAGCGACTGGCCCTGACGGCGATGCAAACGCACGTGATCTTCAACAACAACATGGAAGACCAGGGCCAGCGCAACGCCCGCTCGTTGATCGATCTCCTCGGCGCGGCCGGGCTGCGACCCTGACACGCTTTGTCGCATCGCCCTACAAGCACATTCGGCATCGACCGGCGCGAGCCGACTTCGCGTCTTCACAGAATCGGTGCTGTAGGCAGCGCGAAGGACGCGACGATGACGAATCGTCAGAAATTGCAGCAGTGGTGGACGCTGGTCAAGCGCGCCGTATCGGCCTGGAGCGACGACTACGCGCCGAGCATGGGCGCGGCGCTTTCGTACTACACCGTCTTCTCGCTGGCGCCGCTGCTCCTCATCGTCATCTCGCTCGCCGGCCTGTTCTTCGGCGCCGATGCCGCACGCGGCGAGATCTTCGGCCAGTTGCGTGGCCTCATGGGCGACGTCGCCGCCAAGGCGGTGGAAAGCGTGCTCGCCAGCGTCAGCAGGCCGACATCGGGCGTCATCGGCACGGCGATCGGCGTCGGCGTACTGCTGGTCGGCGCGACCAGTGTCTTCGCCGAGCTGCAGGATTCGCTCGACCGGATCTGGCGGGCGCCGGCGCGCGACAGGAGCGGCGGCCTGTGGCGGATATTGCGTACGCGGCTGCTCTCGTTCGGGCTGATTCTCGGCATCGCCTTCCTGCTCATGGTCTCGCTCGTGCTGGGCGCCGTCATCTCGGCGCTCGGTCACTGGTGGGGCGACGCGTTCACCGGCTGGGAAGTACTGGCCCAGGCGATCAACCTGGCGCTCGGCTTCGCCTTGACGACGACGGTCTTCGCCATGATCTACAAGCTCATGCCGCGTGCGAGCGTGCGCTGGCACGATGTCTGGCTCGGCGCACTGGTGACGGCGTTGCTCTTCACCGCCGGCAAGTTCCTGATCGGCCTGTACATCGGCAAAACCGGCATCGCGTCGGGCTATGGCGCGGCCGGCTCGTTCGTTGTCGTCTTCATCTGGGTCTACTACTCGGCGCAGATCTTCCTGCTGGGTGCCGAATTCACGTGGGTCTACGCCCGCACGTTCGGCTCGATGCGCGAGCTCGCCGATCCGGCGGCGGAGGCGATGCCCGACGCGGTCGCGCCGGCGGTGCCTGCGCGCAGTGCCGAGGTGGTCGCTGCGACAGCGCCGCTGCCCTCTTCGCCGGCGACGCCGACGGCGGCTCCGATCCACCCCGGGCACGCCACATGGAAAGACGTCGGCAGCGGTCTGGCGGTCGCGCTGGCCCTGCGCTACGTCGTACCGCGGCTGTTGCGCCGCCTCTGAAAGCGGTCGCCCGACTTGGCGACACCCCCAATGTCGCCGCCGCTTCGCGGCGGGCACAATGGTTTTGCCGCCATCGGCGCGATTCGCCTCGCACCTTTCGGGCGCGGCCGAAGACCCAGAATGAAGGAGACAGGCATGGCGATGACTAGACGCGAGTTGCTAGCTGCGGCTGCGGCAACGGGCTTTCTTCCGGCAGGCGCGCGCGCCGAGGCCGATACGCTCAAGATTTCGCACCAGTTCCCCGGCGGCACGGCCACCCAGGGCGACTTCCGCGATCGCCTGTGCCGGCGCTTCGCGACTGATATCGAAAAGCGCAGCAACGGGGCGCTGAAGGCGACCGTCTATCCGGGCTCGTCGCTGATGAAGACGAATTCGCAGTTCTCGGCGATGCGAAAGGGCGCTCTCGACCTGAGTCTCTATCCCCTGCCGTATGCCGGCGGCGAAGTCGCCGAATGCAACATCGGCCTGATGCCGGCGCTGGTGCCGAGCTACGAGGTCGGCACGGCGTGGAAAACCTCCGAGGTCGGCCGCCTGCTCGAGAAGGTGCTCGACGACAAGGGCATCGTCCTCGTCAGCTGGATCTGGCAGGCCGGCGGTGTTGCCAGCCGAGCCACGCCCCTGGTGCAGCCCGAAGACGCCAAGGGCTTGAAGGTGCGCGGCGGCAGCCGCGAGATGGACATGGTGCTGAAGCAGGCCGGCGCCTCGGTGATCTCGCTGCCCTCGAACGAGATCTACGTCGCCATGCAGACCGGCGCGATGGACGCGGCCATGACCTCGTCGACCAGCTTCATCTCGTTCAAGCTCGAGGAGATCGCCAAGAGCCTGACCAGCGGGCGCAACAAGGCCTACTGGTTCATGTTCGAGCCGCTGATGATGTCGAAGGACGTCTTCATGAAGCTGCCGAAGGCGCAGCAGGACATCATCATGGCGGCCGGCGCCGCGCAGGAAAAGTTCGCCACCGACGCGGCCAAGGCCGACGACAAGATCGCCGCCGATATCTACGCCAAGGCCGGCGCCAAGGTCTTCGACCTCGATGACGCGACGGTCCGCAAATGGCAGGTGATCGCCCGCGACACCGCCTGGAAGGACTACGCCGCGCGCAGCGATTCGTGCGCGGCATTGATGAAGGCCGCCCTGAAGCTGGTGTGAGCGGCGAGGATCGGCCGGCGGCGTCGAGCCTGCCTCCGGCTTCCGCCATGGCCGATGCCCGCGGCGTCGAGCCGGGAACGCCGCGCCTGCTCGTGCCGGTGGCGCGAGCGCTGGCACTCGTCAATCGCGGCGTGGTCGTGCTCGGCATGGTCGCGCTGTTGCTTGCCGCGCTCGTGCTCACGTCGAGCGTTCTCTCGCGCTACTTCCTGCATGCGTCGACCGATTGGCAGGACGAGACGTCGGTCTTCCTGCTTGTCGGCGCCACCTTTCTCGCCGGCGCTTTCGTGCAGTCGATCCGCGGCCACGTCGGCATCGAAGCGGTGAGCACGATCCTGCCGAGGCGAGCCAACGCCTATCGTCAAGTGGCGATCGACCTCGTCTGCATGGCCTTTTGCTTTCTCTTCGCCTGGAAGTCGTGGACGCTGTTGCGCGACGCCTGGGTCGACGGCCAGACCACGAATTCGACCTGGGGGCCGCCCCTCTGGATCCCGTACTTCCTGATGGCGTTCGGCATGTCGCTGCTGGCGCTGCAGTTGCTGCTGCAACTCAGCGCCAGTGCCAACCGGCTGCGCCTCCGCTTGGAAAGCCACTGACCATGTCGATGCTCGCGATCGGCAGCCTCTTCGCGGTTGCCACGGTGCTGCTCATGCTCTCGGGCGCGCCCATCGCCTTCGCGCTCGGCAGCGTCGCCGTGATCTTCATGTACTTCTTCATGCCGGGCTCGGCGCTCGACACGATCACCCAGAACGTCTACGAGGAGATGGCCAGCATCACGCTGCTGTCGATTCCGCTTTTCATCCTGAAGGGGTCGGCGATCGGCCGAACGCGGGCCGGCCAGGACCTCTACGCGGCCCTGCACGCCTGGCTGCAGCGCGTGCCGGGCGGCCTGGGCATCGCCAACGTGTTCGCCTGCGCCCTGTTCGCGGCGATGGCCGGGTCGAGCCCGGCGACCTGCTCGGCGATCGGCTCGGCCGGCATTCCCGAGATGCGCAAGCGCGGCTACTCGCCGGGGTTCGCGGCCGGCATCATCGCCGC
>JBDTIO010000456.1:0-2555 GCA_039936375.1 Caldimonas sp.
GATCGGATAGCGGCGCACCATCTCGGCGATCGGCGACGAGCGCGCGCTCTGCGCGTCGACCAGGAGTCGCACGCCGGCACCTTCGAAGAAGGCGATGCCGAAACCATCCTTGTGCTCCTCGGCGCGGATCGCGAAACCGGTGAAGCTGAACATCACGTCGGTCGGCGTGTTGGCGTTCATGCCGAGCAGCTGGCACATCGGCTCAGCGCCTGTCGAACAGGCGACGCAAGACGCCGCGCACGGTGACCGCGTCGGTCGGGATGTGGGTTTCCTCGAGCACGCCGGCCATGCGCTGAACGCGCCGCGCGCTGCGCTTGGCGCTCCAAACCAGCAGGTCGACCAGCCACGGATGCGCGT
The DNA here is from genome assembly GCA_039936375.1 of Caldimonas sp. Classification (GTDB taxonomy): domain Bacteria; phylum Pseudomonadota; class Gammaproteobacteria; order Burkholderiales; family Burkholderiaceae_C; genus Schlegelella_A. Next base: position 358 of record JBDTIO010000456.1, read on the forward strand.
TGGCGCGATTGGCTTCTTCGTAGAGATCGAAGCGTGGCTTGAGCGCCTTGACCGAGGCTTCGTAGTCGGCGCGTACCACGGCGTCGTCGTCACTTTCGAGGATCGCCTCGGCGGCATGGATCGCCGTCTCCATCGCCTTGCCGATGCCCTCGCCGGTGAAAGCATAGGTGCTGCCGGCCGCTTCGCCGGTCACCAGCAGGCCGGGCGTCGACAGTTGCGCACCGACGAGCGAGCAGCGCAGCGGCGCCCCCTTCAGCTCCTGGCCCGCCTCGGCCTGCCACTCGCCACCTTCGACGAGCTCTTTCGCCGGCGCATACAAATCCTTGAACGCCGCGAAGATGTCGCGCAGGTTCACGTCCTTCATGGCGTGGCGGCCTTGCTTGCCTTGGTCGTGGCTCCGGGCCACGCCGACGCCGATGTTGAAGACGTCGCCGCCGCACGGAAAGACCCAGCCGTAGCCGGGCGACAGGCGCTTGTGCCAGACGACCTCGAGGCTGGTGATGCGGGCGCTCATCGCCGCGTTCTTGACGTAGCCGCGCAAGGCGATGCCGCTCGGCGTGCGCCGGTCGCACATGCCGGCGGCGATCGTCGCCTGCGGTTGCGCACCGGTGGCGAGCACGACCCAGCGGGCGCGGATCTCGAACTCGCGGTCGCCCTGCTTCAATCGCGCGCCGACGACGGCGCCCGTCTCGCCGTCGACGCGCAGCGGCGCGACGAAGCGCAGCGGCGCGAACATGCGCGCACCGGCGCCGACCGCGGCGTGGCAGACGATCTCGTCGAGGCGCTTGCGCGGCAGCACCGCCAGGCGCCCGGGGACGTCGATGCGGCCGCCGCGCGGCGCGATGCAGGTGAGCGCGCTCGACGAGCGCGCCTCCGCCATCACCGCTTCGAGCACGCCGAGTCGATCGAGGGCGCGGTGCGCATCGGGGATGAGGCCGTCGCCGCAGACCTTGTCGCGCGGGAAGGCCTGGCTGTCGACGAGGACGACGTCGCGCCCCGCGCGTGCCAGCAGTTGCGCCGCTGCACTGCCGGCCGGCCCGGCACCGACGACGAGCACGTCGCAGCGCGGCGGCAACGCGTCCGCTTCGAGATTCATGCTGGAGCTGCCTTCGCTTTCGGGCCCATGCGCAGCGCGGCGAGCACGGCGAATGCGGTGATCGCGCCGATCAGCGCGAAGGTTTCGTGGAAGGCCACGATCGGCTCGCTCGCGTGCGAATTCAGTCGCCAGCCGAGCACGTTGCCGACCAGGCCGATGCCGACGGCGCCGCCCAGCTGGCGCAGGAAATTGATGGTGCTCGAGCCTTGCGAGATGAGGGTGTCGGGCAGGCCGTGCATCGAGCCGAGGTTGAGCGAGGGCAGGACGAAGCCGAGGCCGAGCCGGCCGATCACGGCCCACAGCGTGATCCAGACAAGCGCCGTGCCGAGGCCGACGCCGAGCATGAGGAAGAACGACGCGGCGAGCAGGAGCAGGCCGAGCGAAACGAGCCGGCTGACGGCGACCCTGTCGGCCAGCCGCCCGGCCACCGGGATGATCAGCGCAAGCACGATGCCGGCCGGCAGCAGCACCGCGCCAGCCTGCGAAGGCGGCAGCTGGAGCGCCTCCTGCATGAACACCGGCACGAGGTAGGTCGAGCCGAAGAGCGCCATGCCGTAGATGAAGGCGACCAGCCCGCCCATCGAGAACGGCCGATGCGCGAACAAGCCGAGCGCCATCAGCGGCCGGGTGCCGCGCCGTTGATGGAAGACGAAGCCGATCGTCGCGACGAGGCTGCAGGCGACCAGGGCGACGCCGAGCGACAGCGTCTGGCCGTTCAGGTGCGCCATGCCGTTGAGCAGGGCCAGCACGGCAACGGCGATGAGGCCGAGGCCGACCACGTCGAGTCGGCCACCGGCACGGCTGATTGGCGCGCCGCCCGGGGCGTCGACCGGCAGGTAGCGCCGTGCCATCGCCATCGCGAGAATGCAGAAGGGCGTGACGACGAAGAAGATCGAGCGCCAGCCGAACCACTCGACGAGGATGCCGCCGATGCTCGGCCCGACGGCCGGTGCCAGCACCACGCCGAAGCCGAAGATGCCCATCGCCTTGCCACGCTCGCCCGGGCCGAAGGCGTGCAGGATGATGATCGCCGGGATCGGCTGCAGCACGCCGGCGGCCAGGCCTTCGGCCGCGCGCATTGCCAGCACCAGGTCGAACCAGC
>JBDTIO010000457.1:0-5428 GCA_039936375.1 Caldimonas sp.
CGCCGAGTTCGACCTGCCGGTGCTGCTGCATGTGCGGCGCGCGGTCGATGACGTTTTGAAGCATCTGCGGGCGCGGCGCCCGAAGGGCGGCATCGCCCACGCCTTCAACGGCAGCCTGCAGCAGGCCCAGGTCTTCGCCGAGCTGGGCTTGCGGCTCGGCTTCGGCGGCGCGCTGACTTTCGATCGCGCCCTGCGCATCCGCCGCGTCGCCGCGGTGGTGCCGCTCGATCGGGTCGTCATGGAAACTGACGCACCCGACATCGCTCCGCAGTGGCTCTACCGTACCGCGGAAGAGCGCGAGCAGGGCGCGACGATGCGCAACGACTCGGCCGAGCTGCCGCGCATCGGCGCGGTGTTGGCAGGCCTGCGCGGCATCGACGTGGCGACGCTGGAAGCGGCGACGACGGCGAACGCGATCGCGACGCTGCCCAGGCTGGCTTCGCTCTGTTCGCCGGTGGCCGCGTGATGCGCGGCCGGGGCGCGTTGCCCGAAGTGACGATTTCCGAATCGCGCGGCGTTCGCTACCTGCATCTGGGCACGCCGTGGATCCAGGGCGCGATGCGCATCGACGAGCCGCTCGAGATCGAGCTCGCCTACGTCCAGCGGATGATGGCCTGGATGCTTTTTCGCGACGAAGACGAGGTGACGCGCGGCCACGCCGTGCAGCTCGGCCTCGGCGCGGCGGCGATCACCCGCTTTTGCCTGCGCCGGCTGAAGATGCGGACGACGGCCGTGGAGTTGAATGCCGACGTCATCGCCGCGTGCCGGATGTGGTTTCGCCTGCCCGACGATTCCGAGCAGCTTGCCGTGCTCGAGATGGACGCGGCCGATTTTGTCGCCGACCCGGGCCGGCGCGGCTCGGTCGACGTTCTCGCCGTCGATCTCTACGACCACGAAGCGGCGAGTCCGGTCCTCGACAGCGCCGCTTTCTATCGCGATTGCCGCGACGCCCTGGCCGACCGCGGCGTCATGAGCGTCAACCTGTTCGGCCGCGACGCATCGTTCGAGACAAGCTTCGCGCGCATCGCCGCGGCGTTCGGCGCCGACAGCGTTCTGTCCCTTAAACCGACTCGCGAAGGCAACACCGTTGTCATCGCGATGAAGCATGTCACGGTCCCCGACCGCGCCGTGCTTGCCCGGCGTGCCGAAAACATCGAAACTCGCTGGAAGCTTCCGGCCCGCAAGTGGCTGCGCATGTTGCGCCCGCTCGAGCCGCGGCCGACTTCCGTTTCCGATCTGCCTCCCGAATGAAATTGCCGATCAAAAGCGCGCGCTCCGAACCGGCAACGCCCACCAGTGGCGCCGCCGTGGTCGAGCTGCCGATGGAGCGCTCGATCTCGGCGTCGCGTTCGTCGACGCTGAACTTCGCGGCGACCGATCTTTCGCTCGGCGTCGTCACCAGCGGCAAGCTCACCTGGCGCACGGTGCTCGCCTGGCTGCGCGACGACCGGATCCTGAGCGCCGAAGACGTCGATCGCACGGCGCGCCGTTTCGCTGGCGGCAACAGCTCGCAGCATCCGCTCGTTCGAATCGGCAGCGCCGGGCTGACTCGTGTCGGCGACGGCAAGGTGCTCGACGCCGAAACGCTGACCGAATGGCTGGCCAAGCATAGCCGCATGCCGTACATGCGGATCGACCCGCTGAAGGTCGACGTCGGCCGCGTCTCCGATGTGATGTCGATCAACTACGCCGAGCGTCGCCACGCGCTGCCGCTCAGCTTCGGCGTCACCGAAGTGGTGATCGCGACTTGCGAGCCGCTCGACATCGGCTGGGTCTCGGAGATCGAAGCGCATACGCGGCGCATGGTCAAGCTCGTCATCGTCAACCCGATCGAGATCGCGCGCTACACGACCGAGTTCTACGCGCTCTCGCGCTCGGTTCGCAACGCGACGAAGATGGGCGAGTCTTCGGCGCTCGCCAACTTCGAGCAGCTGGTCGAGCTCGGCAAGACCAACAAGCTGCTCGACGCCAACGACAGCGGAGTCATCCAGGTCGTCGACTGGCTCTGGCAATACGCGTTCGACCAGCGCGCCTCCGACATCCACCTCGAGCCGCGCCGCGAGAGGAGCGTGATCCGCTTTCGCATCGACGGCGTGATGCACACCGTCTACCAGCTGCCGCCCGGTGTGATGAGCGCGATGATTGCGCGCGTCAAGCTGCTCGGCCGGATGGACGTGATCGAGCGACGCCGCCCGCTCGACGGTCGCATCAAGGTTCGCAATCCCGCCGGCGACGAAGTGGAAATGCGCCTGTCGACGCTGCCGACCGCGTTCGGCGAGAAGATGGTGATGCGGATCTTCGATCCGGACACGACCGTCAAGACGCTCGAAAGCCTCGGCTTCGGCAACCACGACGGCCGGCGCTGGGAAGAGCTCGTCGCCAAGCCGCACGGCATCATCCTGGTCACCGGGCCGACCGGCTCGGGCAAGACGACGACGCTTTATTCGACGCTGCGGCGCCTCGCCACCGACGAGGTCAACGTCTGCACCATCGAAGACCCGATCGAAATGATCCAGCCGGCGTTCAACCAGACGCAGGTGCAGCCGCAGATCGATCTCAATTTCGCCGAAGGTCTGCGCTCGCTGATGCGCCAGGATCCGGACATCATCATGGTCGGCGAGATCCGCGACCTACAGACGGCCGACATGGCGATCCAGGCCTCGCTCACCGGCCACCTCGTCTTCTCAACGCTGCACACCAACGATTCGGCATCGGCGATCACCCGCCTCAACGACCTCGGCGTCGCCCCCTACCTGATCGGCTCGACACTGATCGGCGTGCTGGCGCAGCGACTGGTGCGAACGTTGTGTCCGACATGCAAGGTGCCCGACGAGGAAGTGACGCGCGAGACCTTGCACGAAGTCGTCAAGCCGTGGCGCCTCAACGGTGGCGTGCGGCCGTACAAGGCGGTCGGTTGCCTCGAATGCCGGATGACCGGCTATCGCGGCCGGGCCGGCCTGTTCGAGTTGCTGACGGTGAGCGACGCGGCGCGCAACACGATCCAGCCGGTCTGCAACGAAAGCAAGCTACGCGCGCAGGCCTTGCAGGACGGACTGCGGCCGCTGCGCCTGGCCGGCGCGATGAAGGTCGCCGAAGGCCTGACGACGCTCGACGAAGTGCTGCGCGCGACGCCTGCCTGGGAGCAGTGACGCCGCTGCCCGGGTCGTTCGGTGCGCATCGCGATTCCCGGCAGCGAGACCCGCTTTGAGAATCAAGAGCGAGCGCGATTTCTGGTCCGGCCTGCTGTTCGTGGTCATCGGCGTCGGCTTTGCCGTCGCAGCGACACACTATGCGATGGGCCCGGCATGCGCGCCGCAGGATCCATGTGCCGCCACTCTCGGGGCGCGGCTGTCGCAGCTGGGGGCGCGGCCCGGTCCCGGCTACTTTCCACTCGGCCTCGGCGCTCTGCTCGCGCTGATCGGCTCGGTCATCCTCTTCAAGTCTCTTGTTCTCGAAGCCGAGGTCGGCGGCCGAGCCGATGCGTTCGCCTGGCGACCACTGCTCGCGATCGTCGGTGCCATCGCGCTCTTCGGCGCGTCGATCGAGCCGCTCGGCCTGCTGCTCGCGGTCCCCTTGCTCGTCGCGGTCCTGACCCTGGCGGGCGATCGGGCTCGCCGGCGCGCCGTGCTCGGCAACGCCGTCGTTCTCACATGCGGTGCCTGGCTCATCTTCGTCTGGGCCCTCGAGCTGCCGATTCCGCTGTGGCCACGGTGGTTCGGATGACCGACGGCCGGCCGGCTCGCTGATTCACCCGCATGGATCTCCTGCACGACATCGGCATCGGCTTCGACGTCGCACTCGGCTTGCGCAATCTGTGGTGCGCCTTGTTCGGCGCGGCGCTCGGCTCGCTCGTCGGCGTGCTGCCCGGGGTCGGCCCCGTCGCGGCGATGGCCTTGCTCCTGCCGGTGATCGCCAGACTCGACGTGACGCCCGCGCTCATCCTGCTCGCGGCTGTCTACTACGGTGCCCAATACGGCGCCTCGACGACGACGATCTTGCTCAAGGCGCCGGCCGGATCGGCGTCGAACGGCATCGCCATCGACGGCTGCCAGATGGCGCGCCAGGGCCGCGCCGGTACGGCACTGTCCGTCGCCATGCTCGGATCGTGCTTCGCCGGCTGCCTCGGCACGCTGGTCATCGCCGTGCTGGCGCTGCCGCTGGCCGAGCTGGCGTTCAGATTCGGGCCGGCCGAGTATTTCTCGTTGATGGTGCTCGGCCTGGTCGGCGCCGCGGCGTTCGCGTCGGGCTCGTTCGGCAAAGGGCTGGCCATGACCCTGCTCGGCCTCCTGCTGGCGCAGGTGGGCGCCGGCGCGACTCCCGGGCTGCCGCGCTTCACCTTCGAGCTGCCGCAGCTCGCCAGTGGCATCGGCTTCGTAGTCGTCGCGATCGGCTTGTTCGGCGCGGCCGAGGTGATTGCCCATCTCGCTGCAGGAAGTGGTCGCCGCGAGCGCGTGACCGGCGAGATCGCCAACCCGCGGCCGACGATGCACGATCTTCGCGAAGCGTGGCCTTCGGTCCTGCGCGGCACCGCGCTCGGCTCGGTCTTCGGCCTGCTTCCGGGAAGCGGCGCCTTGCTCGCGTCGTTCGCTTCCTACGCGCTCGAGAAAAAAGTTGTGCAGCAGCCGCGAATTCCATTCGGCAAGGGAGCGATCGAGGGCGTGGCCGGACCTGAATCGGCGAACAACGCGGCGGCGCAAACGTCTTTCACGTCGCTGCTCGTGTTCGGCATCCCGGCCAATGCGGTGATGGCGTTGATGGTGGGCGTGCTGACGCTCCGTGGCATTGCTCCCGGACCGCAGGTGCTGACCGGGCAGCCGCAACTCTTCTGGGGCCTGATTGCTTCGATGTGGGTCGGCAACCTGATGCTCGTTATCCTCAACCTGCCGCTGGCCGGCTTCTGGAGCCGCCTGCTGAGCGTTCCCTACGCCCTGGTTTTTCCGGCCATCGTGCTGCTTTGCTGCCTTGGCGCCTACGCGCTCGGCCATCGCACGTTCGACATCTACCTCGTCGCGTTCATCGCGTTCATCGGTTATTGCCTTTTCAAGCTCGGCTGCGATGCGGCGCCGCTCCTGCTAGGCTTCATCATGGAGCCGATTCTGGAAGAAAACCTGCGACACGCATTGCTCTTGTCAGGCGGCGACTGGAAGATGCTGGTGACCCGGCCGCTCTCGTCGGGCCTGCTGATCGCCGCCACGCTCCTGATCGTGGGCGTCTCGCTCCCCGCGGTCCGGCAAAAGCGCGAGATCGCGCTTCATGACGAATGAGGCGCGCGCTCGCGCCTGACGAAGAATGATTTCAACGCACTACTGTCCGGTTAAAAGTTGAACAGAATCAACTGGTTGGGCGAGAGGGGTAGTTCTGCGCGACTGCGATCGGGCTGCAAGGCGCATGAAATCTCGGTTTTCTCGAATACGGAGACCGATGAACG
>JBDTIO010000458.1:0-4922 GCA_039936375.1 Caldimonas sp.
ACGGCGACGACAAGGACCGCGTCATGCGCAAGTCCGACGGCACGTTCACCTACTTCGTGCCCGACGTCGCCTATCACCTCGCCAAGTTCGAGCGCGGCTTTCACCAGGCGATCAACATCCAGGGCACGGACCATCACGGCACGATCGCGCGGGTGCGCGCCGGCCTGCAGGCGGCTGGCACGAACGTGCCGAAGACCTATCCCGAGTACGTGCTCAACACAATGGTGCGCGTCGAGCGCGGCGGCGAGGAAGTGAAGATCTCCAAGCGCGCCGGCGGCTACGTGACACTGCGCGACCTCATCGAATGGACCAGCAAGGACGCCGTTCGCTTCTTCATGCTGAGCCGAAAGGCCGACACCGAGTTCACCTTCGACGTCGATCTGGCGCTGAAGCAGAACGACGAGAATCCGGTCTTCTACGTGCAGTACGCGCACGCCCGCATCTGCTCGGTGATCGAGCAGTTCAAGACGGCGGGCGGCGACGATTCGCACCTCGCTGACGCCGATCTCGCCCGCCTGCAGGCGCCCAGCGAAATCGCCTTGCTGAAGAAGCTCGCCGATTTCCCCGAGGTTCTCGCCAATGCAACCGCCGCGCTCGGGCCGCACGAGGTCGCGTTCTATCTTCGAGAACTGGCGGCGGCATTGCACAGCTACTACGCCGCCGAGCGTTTCCTCGTCGACGACCGTGCGCTGGCGCAAGCCCGCCTCGCACTTCTGGCCGCCACGCGGCAAGTCATCCGCAACGCGCTCGCCGTGCTCGGCGTGAGCGCACCCGACCGCATGCAAAGAGATCCGGAGCCGGCATGAAATCAATTTCCTCGCGCGCCGCGCTGCAACGCGGCGGCTTCATCATCGGCCTCGTCGTCGGCTTGCTGATCGGCCTGGCGATTGCCCTCGGCGTCGCTCTCTACGTGACCAAGGCACCGAATCCTTTCGTCAACAAGGTGCAGCCGCGGCCCGCGGGCCAGGACGCGGCCGAAGCCGAGCGCAACCGCAACTGGGATCCGAACAGCGCGCTCGCCGGCAAGAACCCGGCCTCGAGCGCCGCCGCGGCGTCGGCCGGAGCGACCAGCTTGTTGCCGCCAGCGGTGATGGCGCCGCCGACGCTCGTTGCGCCCACCGTCATCGATCCGATCAATCCCAACGCGGCCACCGGGACGCGGCCGGTGCGCCCCGCTGTCACGGCGGCCAGCGGCGTCGGGCCCGAGGGCGCCATCGCGGTGCGCGGGCTGCCGTCCGTGACGACGCTCCCCGGAGCCGACCCATTCATCTATTTCGTCCAGGCCGGCGCCTACGCGCGCAACGAAGATGCCGAACAACAACGCGCCAAGCTCGCCATCATGGGCATTGCGAGCAAGCTGACCGAGCGCGAGCAAGGCGGCCGCACCGTGTATCGGGTTCGCGTCGGCCCGTTCGTCAAGAAGGAGGAAGCCGATGCCGCGAAGGACAAGCTGGCCGATGCCGGCGTCGATTCCGCCCTCGTTCGGGTGCAGAAATAGGCCGCCCGTCGGAACGCGGCGCCCGGGGTTGAACTTCGCGCCGCGGCTGCGACTCCCCAACCCATCGCACCCAAGGAACGATCCATGCGCATGAATCGACGCCATTTCTCGACCGGCTTGCTGGGTGGCCTCGGGCTTGCCGGAGCACTGCCGGCTGCTTTCGCGCAGCCCAAGGAAATCCTCGAGGGTGTCAACTACGTTCGTCTCGGTCAACCTCTGCCGGCCGCCGTGCCCGGCAAGATCGAGGTCATAGAGTTCTTCTGGTACGAGTGCCCGCACTGCAACGCTTTCGAGCCCGCGCTCGAGGTCTGGTCGAAGCAACTGCCGGCCGACGTCGTGCTGCACCGCGTGCCGGTCTGGTTCCAGGAAGTGCCCTTCGCGGCCCAGCAACGGCTCTACTACGCGATCGAAAGTCTCGGCCTCGTGCCGACGCTTCATCGGCGGATCTTCTCCGCCATTCACAACGAGCACCAGCGCCTGCGCTCGCCCGAAGACATCGCGGCCTTCATGCTGCAGAACGGCGTCGACCCGCTGAAGTTCATGCCGGTGTACGGCTCGTTCGCGGTCGAGACGCGGGCCCAGCAGGCGCGCCAACTGGCAGCGGCCTACAAGATCGATGCCGTGCCGGCGATGGGTGTCCAGGGCCGTTTCTATACCAACGGAAGCCTCGCCAACGCCAACCAGACACCGGCCACACCGGCTCGATCCAACGATCGGATGCTCGTCGTCGTCGACGCGTTGATCGCCAGAATCCGGCGAGGCGCGTAGGCCGTCTTCCGGGCTGTTTGCGGCGCGCGGCAGGTCGCAGGTTCGTGAGATTGGAGCGTTCCTCGGAGCGTGCGCTGCGACGGCTCGCATAGAATGATCTGCAAGTTCTATGCCGCTATCGGCATGCTCGCTTACCCGGATTCTTTGTGCCGCCGCTTCATCCCTTTCGACGCACCGTCGTCCTTGCCTTGGCACTCGCTGCGGCGAGCTTTCCCACGTGGGCCGAAAAGGCCGATCGCTTCAAGCCGCTGAACACCGAATCGGACCTGCCGGGCCGGATCGACCTCCTCAATCAGGTGGTCGTCCTGAACGGAAATGTCGTCGTCACCAAGGGCACGATGATCATTCGGGCGGCCCGCATCGAGGTCCGCGAATCGCCGGACGGCTATCACACGGCCGTGGCGTTCGGTTCGCCGGGACGGCACGCGACCTTCCGGCAAAAACGCGACGAGCCCAACGAATGGATCGAAGGCGACGCGGAGCGGCTCGAATACGACGGCAAGTCTGACATCGTCCGCTTCGTCAACAGCGCGTCGTGGCGGCGCCTGCGCGGCGGCGAGGTGAGCGACGAGATCAACGGCAATCTCATCACCTACGACAGCGCCACCGAGGTCGTCAACGTCGCCGGCGGTGCGCCGGCGACCGCGGCCAATCCGAACGGTCGGGTGCGTGCGGTGCTGACGCCGAAAGAAGGCACCGCCGCGGCGTTGGAGGCCGCTGCTGCCGCCAGCGCGGCGTCTGCGGCGACGCCGCTGAAGATGACGCCATCGCTCGAGAACAAGAAGTGAATGCCACGGCAAGCCCGGTGGTACCGCACCGGCTCGAGGCGCACGGCTTGCGCAAGTCATACGGCTCGCGCACCGTCGTCGACGGCGTTCGCCTCGCGGTGCGCAGCGGCGAAGTGGTCGGCCTGCTCGGCCCCAACGGCGCCGGCAAGACGACGAGCTTCTACATGATCGTCGGCCTGGTCCGCGCCGACGGCGGCGAGATCACCATCGAAGGCCGCCGCGTCGAGCGCCTGCCGATTCACCAGCGCTCACGCCTCGGCTTGTCCTACCTGCCGCAAGAGCCGTCGATCTTTCGCAAGCTCAACGTCGAGGAGAACATTCGCGCCGTTCTCGAGCTGCAAGTTGATGCCGACGGCAAGGCGCTGAAGAAAGCGGTGATCGACGAGAAGCTGGAAGGCTTGCTCAAGGATCTATCGATCGAGAAGCTGCGCGCCTCGCCGGCGCCGGCGCTCTCGGGCGGCGAGCGACGCCGGGTCGAGATCGCCCGGGCGCTGGCAACGCAGCCGCGCTTCATCCTCCTCGACGAGCCCTTCGCCGGTATCGATCCGATCGCCGTCATCGAGATCCAGCGGATCATCAGTTTTCTCAAGCGCCGCGGTATCGGCGTGCTGATCACCGATCACAACGTCCGCGAGACGCTGGGCATCTGCGACCGCGCCTACATCATCAGCGAGGGTCGCGTGCTCGCCGAAGGCACGCCCGCCGAGATCGTCGCCAACGCCGATGTCCGCAAGGTCTACCTTGGCGAGAACTTCCGCATGTGATGGCGCCCGCATGAGCTCGATGAAGCCGTCGCTGCAGGTCCGGCTCTCGCAGCACCTGGCACTCACGCCGCAGCTGCAGCAGTCGATCCGCCTGTTGCAGCTTTCGACGCTCGAGCTGCATCAGGAGGTCGAGCAGATGCTCGAGCAGAACCCTTTTCTCGAAACGGAAGAAGAGGCAGCGCCGGCATTCGAGCCGCTCGCCGAGCGGTTGTCGAGCGCCGAGCACGCAGGGGAGCGCGAGTCGGAGCGCGCCAGCGCGAGCGACAGCGGCACTGACGGCGGCGAGGACGTACCGGCGATCGACGGTGCCGCCGACTTCGGCGGCACCGAGCGCGAAGACTGGGAAAATGGCACCGAGCGCGAGGACTTCGACGGCATTCGCGAGACGCCGGGCAAGACGCGAACGCAGAACGACGCCGACAGCTTCGACGACATCGATCGCGACACCGCGAGCCTCAGCCTGCAGGACCATCTGCGCAGCCAGCTGTCGAGCATGCGCCTGTCGCCAGCCGATGGCGCCGCCGTGCTCGTGCTCATCGATTCGCTCGACGAGGACGGCCTGCTCGCCGACTCGCTCGAAGACATCGCCGAGAGGCTGCGCGAAGGTGGCCTCGAATTCGAACGCGACGACGACGAAGGCTGTGCCGACGAGGACGAGACCGCCGACCCGATCCTGACCCAGCTGCGCTGCGGCCTGCGCTACCTGCAGAGCATGGAGCCGACCGGCGTCGGCGCCCGCGACCTCGCCGAATGCCTGACCCTGCAGCTGCGCACGCGGCCGCGCGGCGAGGCACAGGCGATCGCCATCATCGTCTGCAAGCACCACCTGCCGCTGCTCGCCCGGCGCGACATGAAGCGACTCATGGCCGTTACCGGCGCCGACGAGCATCTGTTGCGCGAAGCGCAAGCGATCATCCTCGGCCTCGAGCCAAAGCCGGCGCGGCCGTTCGCACGCGCCGAGGCGAACATCGTCACTCCCGACGTGATCGTGCTGAAGTCGGGACGCAGCTGGAAGGTGCAGCTCAATCCCGACGTGATGCCCAAGCTGCGCATCAACGACCTCTACGCCAGCGCGATCCGCCAGCAGCGCGGCGCCGGCAGCCG